>JAVBUL010000143.1:0-5465 GCA_031555415.1 Lachnospiraceae bacterium
TCTCTGAACTATCGCGGTTCTTTGATTAAGTCCTCCACCGGTTCCGTTTACCTCTGTTGGTTCTCCATTAACAATCAAAAATGGTCCTATACTATTATTAATACTTATGCTATCCCTAATATTCAAATCTTTTGCTTGCTGTCCATTCATATTTCCTACTACAAGCTTATTGTCAAAAGTTATTCCTGTAACATGATATGTAGTAGATAAATCGCCGTTTTTAATTTCTCCGTTAACCATAACTAAACCAATGGGCATCGCTGTATATGTATCTTCTCCATCTACAAACTCTCCACCATTAATTCCACCTATAGCACCATAATTCTTTGCCATATCAGACACTACAAGCCCCTGCGCCCTTGAAAATACAGGTACTGTTCCAACAAACACTCTTGAAGGATCCCTAACTATCATTAGTTTACCTCTGTAAGTTGCTCCTTTTATGTCTATGATTTCTATAGGTTCTTCCTTCTTATCAGGATCTACTGGATCATCTGGATTTTCAGGATCATCTATTGGTTTAATAATAACTAAATCTGTATTTGAAATTTCATCCGTATCTGAAATTGAGTTTCTATCTAAAATTTCCTTAATTTCATCCTCTGAATAAAACCAATTTGCTAAAAAACCTATTGCACTTGTTTCTTTAACTGACATTACAAATAAATCTGCTGCCGCGGATGACGGTCCATGCACCAGCATAAACATAACTGCATAAATTCCTCCACATAGCAACACAACTGTCAATAAAAGAGTAACCAATGTTCTTACAATATATCTCTTTATTCTGCCTTTTTTCTTGATCACCTTTGTTTCGTTTTCTTCTTTATGTTCTGTAATATTATTACATTTTGTATTATTTTCTTCTTGTATAATATTATCTTCTTCCCCTACTGTATAGTCAGCAAAATCTTCATACACAATTTCTATATCATTTAAATCATCATTGATTTCATTTATATCTTGTGTATCTTGTAATTCCTTATCTTTATCCATTCCCTCATATTTCCTTTCAATAATTATTTAAACACCCATCGTTTTTGAATTTTAAAACTAATAAAAAATAACGTGGTATCTACAATAGCTTTTGCTAATGTTGTTGTGCCATCCCCCAGTTTTAAGCACCATGATATTCCAAACACTAATCCATATGAAATTAACATTTGAAATAGACATAAAAAGTAATATTTATATACTGACTTCTTTAGTGAAGCTTCCGACTTAAATACTGCTTTTCTATTTACTATGTAATTAAAAATAGATGACACTATCCTCGGTGGAACTGTTCCTAATAGAATACTCATAGACTTTCCTATATGATCTGTCAATATGGTTGTTATCATAAAGAATAGTATCAACTCAATAACTGACGCTGTAAGAGAACTTGCCATGAATCCAAGTAATACCTTCAACGAATTCCAAATATATCCGAAAAGAATTTTATATATTTTAAACGAATCTCTTATCGGATGAAAATGTGTTGTTTCATTTTCATTTATATATATTGTCTCTATCTTTACTTCATGAAAGTCTATTCGCATTCTCTTAAGTTCAAGAAGCATATTCGTTTCATACTCAAATCTCTCACCTTTAATATCAGAAAAATGTTCTAAATATTGAAAAGGAATAGCTCTAAGTCCTGTTTGTGTATCTGATATATCCATTCTTGACACAAGCTTAAATACTTTTTTTGTAATATTGTTTCCAAACCTACTTTTAAATGGAACTTCCACTCCTGTAAAATCTCTTACCCCAAGTATAACTTTGTTTTCCTGTTCTATCAAACTTTTGGCACAATTGACTATATCATCTATTCCGTGCTGATTATCTCCGTCAACTGTTACTACTCCCTTTGTATTCGGCATATACTTGTATACATACATAAAAGCATCTTTCAATGCCCTTCCTTTTCCCATATTTATTTTATGGGTTATAATTTCACACTGTTTATAATTTTTAATTGTATTAAAAATTGGGATATGTTGCTCGTCGCTTCCATCATTAACTACTATTATACTCTCAAATCCCTTTTTCACTAATGCTTCTACTACTTGCAAAAGTTTTTCATCCGGGTTAAGTGAAGGTATTATAATGGTTACATTTTTACCAATAAATTCCATTTTTCTCCTCTATTGTATATATCTGTATATTATTCGCTATTATATAATATACTATATCCCCTTTTTTTGCAACTGGTACTTTGCAAGTTGGTAGTGATAATTACAAATTATCGTTGTCAAAATTATAAATATTTTGAGGAGATATAATGTTAGTCATTAAAAACGGACGAATCATTACAGAAAATAGCATTATAAGTGGAAAAGATATAATTATTGAGGATGGACGTATAAAGGATATTGTTGAATCAAAAGATGAATATAAGTATACTGTTTTTGATGCAAATGGAAGATATATTTTTCCAGGACTAATAGAAATAAATTCGACAACTTTTCAAAATACTATCAATTCCATGGATGGAGAAAATATAGATTATAATTTAGTATTAAGTTCAATAGATGATGATTTGGTTACAAAAGGCTATTGTTTAGTGTATCACTCATTTACGATTTCTAATATTAATGAAAGTATTTCTAAATTCAAGCAAATTGTTGAGCTTTCGAATGTTATAAGTTTATCTAATTTAAAGCTTAAGCATAGAATTCATGTGGTATTAGATGCTTATTCAGATGACATTATTGATGAATTGTCAAAATTAATAAAGTCTCATTTAATACATGAACTATCAATAAAAAGTACTAATTATATTGATTATGATGGCGGTCAAAAATCAATAATCACAGACTCAGATATAAATAATCTAATAAACTTAGCTATTGCACATAAAATTATAATAGTTGGTAATGGTCTTGAAGACAATGTGAAACTTGCATGGATGAAGAAATCCAATATAAATTCATGTAGATTTCCGTCAACATTAGAGATGGCAAAAAAAGTTCTTCAAAAAGAAATAAATATTATATTTAATGAAAAAAAATTATTTGAAATGCAGTTGAAGTCAAATGTAATTTCAGAGTTTAAGAATGCTACGAGTATGAATACTAGCTCAGTTTGTTTAGAAACATTTTCCGATGATTTGATAAAATCATTATTTAAAATATCATATACAAATGATGATTTACCTATTTATGAAACTTGGAAATTAATATCAACAAATCCAGCAAAAGCATTTAAAATATATGATGATTATGGTTTAATTGAAAACGGAAAAATAGCAAACATTTTTCTTGTTGATTTTACTGAAGATAATATTATCGTCAAAAACAATATCATAGAAGGCAATGTTATATATACAAAGAGAAGCTGACTATCCATAGAGGATAATCAGCTTCAACTTTAAATAGGAAATTTTGCGAGTATTGGTAGTTGATAATTTGTAATTATCACTACCAAAATTTATTATAGCTCATTTAATAACTAATCTCAAATACTTTTTTCCAAAATATGACAATTATTTTATATGCATCTTATTTCTAGGATGCTTACTCCTAAGTATCTGTTTTTGCTTTTCGGAAGTAACATATGTATATATCTGAGTTGTGACAATAGACGAATGACCTAACATCTTCTGAATATAACGGATATCGACATCTTCCTCTAACAGTAATGTAGCAAATGAATGTCTAAACATATGTGGAGTTATATGCTGCTCTAATTGACATGCATGTGCATATTTATCAAGCATCCTTCTTGCTGATTGCTCCGAAATCCTTCCTCCATACCTATTAATAAAAAAATATCCTGTATTTTTTATTTCTCTCTCATATTGCTTTTTGTATCGTTTCAGAATAATGAGAACATCTTCATTTGTAATTTGCAAATATCTTTCTCTTGCTCCTTTTCCCTTAATGCATAGTACCCCTTCATCAATAACAAAATCTTCATCTCTAAGACTGCATAATTCTGAAATTCTTAATCCTGTTGCAAATAGCATCTCAATAATTGCAATATCTCTTAAAACCATCTTATTCTTAAGTATGCTTATTTTACTGTCTTTTTCTAATTGATACAAATAATTTAATAAACGTTCTATGTTTTCTTTTTGTATTGTCTTTGGTAGTATCAGCTCTTCTTTGAATTTTGTTTTTATTGTATGAAATGGATTGCTCTCAATTATATTTTCACTTTCAAGATATGAAAAGAAAGCTTTTACACTGGCAATTTTCCTCTTTGCGCTTTTTTGCTTATACTTCATATGCAAATTGATAATATATTTATTGAGCATTTCCTTTTCACTGGTATAATCTTTTTCCATTCCAAATTCAATGAACTGATTTAAATCTATTCTATAAGCGCGTACCGTTTTTGCTTCTAGTAATTTTTGAAATTGACAATAAAATAAATACTTTTTTATTTCTTCTTCTAGTACCATTTGATTCCTCCTTTAATTTCCTACGGAAGAAATCATACCATTTTTTTTCATATTTTTCTCTAGATTAGTAAAAATATAATTGGTAATTTATGGTAACTTTATTTATTCTGAAAAGTTTGTAAGCAATTTATTTAAAAGTCTATAAAGCTCCATTGCATCTTGTTGCTCTAATGCCACACATTTTCCAATCTGCATTGGTATATTAACTGCTATTTCTTTTAGCTTCTCTCCCTCTTTAGTAAGAGTAACTATCAAAACTCTTTCATCCTCTTTAGCTCTATTTCTAACAATATATCCTTTTTGCTCTAATTTCTTTAATACCGGTGTCAATGTTCCTGAATCTAAATATAAAAAACTTCCAAGTTCTTTTACATTTATTTGTTTATGTTCCCATAACACCATCATCGCAATATATTGTGTATATGTCAAATCTATCTCATCCAAAAACGGTTTATACATTCTTACTATTTCTTTTGAACATGCGTATAGTGGAAAACATATTTGATTTTCTAATTTTAAGGCATCGTATTTATTTTGCATTATTTTACCCTTGCTGCTCATATGCCGCCCTAACAGCTAGTGCTAATTGATCTGCACAAGATGTAGGGCGTCTACCACAGGTTATTCCTTTACATTTTTCTTCTATTTGTTCTACTGTCCAACCATCTAATAAAGCAGGAATAGTTTTAAGATTACCATTACAGCCACCTGTAAACTCTATATTCTTTACTATATTTCCTTCCAATTCCAATTTTATATTTGTTGAACATGTATCCTTTGTTTTATAATTATACACCATAAACTTATCCTCCATCAATTATTTTTTATTCAATTCTTTAATCCTTTTTTCTATTTCAAACATATCTGCTGTTGGCTCAAAACGTTCAATTACATTTCCATTTCTATCAACAAGAAATTTTGTAAAGTTCCATTTAATATCATTTTCATTTCTGAAGTTTGGATTACTACGCTCTAGCATACTTTCTACAATAGATGTTAATGGGTGTTCTGGCTCAAATCCTTTAAATCCTTTTTCTTCTTGTAAAAACTTAAATAATGGTAAGGCATTTTCTCC
>JAVBUL010000288.1:0-3198 GCA_031555415.1 Lachnospiraceae bacterium
ATAGGAGCACGAAAAAGTGATATATCAGAAGCTCCCTTATCAATCCAATACTTATGATAGACTTCACCTTTATTTAGAAGCCCTGTTACAGGCAATTCAAAGACAGATTGTGCAAGAGAATATAAATCCCCGGATACAATTGCAAAGTTTCCATTTATTTTTATAGAGCCTTTAGATGAAATTTCAATTCTCTTTTTTATCATGGAATATATTTTATTAATGACAAAAGGGTCATCTAACATTTTGTGGTCTATCATAATGGCTTTAATAAAGTCATTGTCAATAAAATCAACATTATCATTATCTATAAACATTCCTTTCAAAAATACAATGGTCTTTCGAAAGTCACCACCAAGAACATCTGTTATTTCATCAATCGTAGGCTTACATAATAGATAAAGCTCATCATCTGATAAATTATAAGTCTGAAGGAATTGATAATTAAAATTTCTTGCATTTTCAAGTCTGTGTGGAGTCACCTTTGTAACAGCAAAGTCATAATGATTTTCAATACAACAGCTAATAAAATGCTCAAGACTATCATAAAAATCCCATAACTTAACCATAGAGGTTGTTAATATAACGTCGTAATTTCTAACATCCCTAGGTGTACCCCATGCGTCTTTTGCCATATAATTTCCACCATTGACACGCTTTGCAAATTCTACAAAGTCAAAAGTAAATAGCATGCCCTTTGTCCATGCATAACGAGTGTTTACACCTGATATAGTCAAATCTTGGTACTCATCACCATGTAAATCGTGATTTATAATGCGAGAGTATTCAGGAGACATAAGACCATATCCGTCTGAGTCGCAATAATTAATCTCATAGTCCTTTTCATATGTAAGTACAGGTTCGCCTTCAAATTCATCAGATATCTTTATGACATCCTCTTTAAAGGAAACATTACAATCAGGAACAACAAGAATACGAGGCATTGTAACAGGTATTGAAGCACTACATATAAGAGATTGGTATGCCTCTAATTTTGCAGGTATTATTGGCATATCTTTTTTTCTGCCATTATCCATACGTTTTTTTATTTCGTCAAAAACATTTTCTCCAAGATATGTTATTGTAGATTTTTTGATGCCGCCATTGGTCCCAAGTAATCTGTAATAGTTATACCCATTAATTTGAAACCCCTTATTAGCCCTGTCATAATCCTGCTTAGAATCCATAATCATACAAAAATAATCCTTTTGATATTGTAAAGAATATAGTTTTTCGTATAATTCCTTTATTTTTGTCTGACTCTCCTTATTTCTAGGTTGCTTTTTATACTGCTTTATTGATGCTCGGAGTAAAGAAACCTCCTCATCAAGGTTTTTAATTCCGTTTAATTCACAAATCCACCTTAATACTTGGCTGTTATGTAAGGCAACAATATCATTATTATTTTTCATTGCTGCATGAAGTGGAAGAGTAAGATTCCATTTGACTTCTTTTAATCTTTTACTAGGCAATTTGTAAATAAATATGTGATATGATTTTTGCTTTGCTATTTTATTCACCGTCCTTATTATTTGTAATTCTAAAATTTGTTTTACATTGTTGGTCAAATCTCCAATCAGAGAAAATTCTACCGGCAATATTTTTGCTTTTTTCATAATCAGTGCAAAAATCTGATAAGTAAATAAGTCCTCCAAAAGTGCTTTGGGACTTTTTTGTGCTATTAGTCAATCTAATACCTCCTTAGTTCGTTCTATATTAAAATGTTGTTTTGTTTTGGATTTATTTCTAAATCGCTTAACCTTGTGACTGGATAATTAGCTTAATAGCTAATTATCTAAACTAAGTCTTTAGACTTGAGTTTTCTTCCTGCCAGGGAAGATGTCTTACAGTTTATAAGTCTAGCACCCTAAATTTAATTTGTCAATACTTAAAACGTAAAAATATAAAATATAAACGAATTAAGTATTTACACTAAAAAAATTTTATGCTAAAATAGCCTTGTAAATCAATAACCCAACAAAGTAGAAGAAAGGCAGAAATATAGATGGAAAATCGTCAGTATAGCACCTTACAATATAAAGAGATAATAAATGATTTCTGTAATGAATATCCAAACTATAGAAAGAACCTATATAGAGAAGAAATTTGGTCTGAGGATATATATGGCATGGCAGATGAATTGTTTCATTTTGTAAATGATATAATGTGTACTAAAAAAACATCTTTAAGAACAATGCAAAATCAAAGAATAATTCTAAAAAGGTTCCTTGATTGGTCTGTTGAACATGGGTTTATTCAGGGACATCTATTAAATTCTGATAATTATTCGTACAATGATTTTGCTGAAAAATTCATTACAGAAATGGAAATAGAGATATTTTATGATGAAACAATAGATGAACTAATAGAGAAGATCCAGTTTAACAAAGAACTTTGTGAGATTATAATAAGATGCGCATATGAAGGCGTACAGGAAGCAAGACAACTTGCCAAAATGACATATAAGGATATTGATAAGTTTTCAGATAAAATGAAAGCAGCTATTTCAAAATACAAGGCAATTAATGTTCATCAAGGAAGCTCCACGAACGGATATAGAAAGTCTTATGAAATAGGTGTAAGGCAGTTTGAAAATCATATTATAAAAACAAGAGACAGCAGTTTTTCGGATATTACAGAAGAAAAATATATAAAAAGAATAACAAGTAATATTAACGAGTGGATGGAAAGTAATATATCAGTTGCATGGAATGGAAAGTATCAAATAACATATGATATGATCTATTATTCAGGATTCATAAATTGGGTAAAAAAGAAATGCGATTTGGAAGGAAAACCAAACGATTATTTTATAAAGCTTTTTAGAGTCGGTAATAATGAAAGAGCATTTAAAAGAATTGGAGATTTTGCAAAAGAATATAATCTTAAAGTAACAGGAAATGAAAAAATTAGGCAAGCATGCTACCCATATATTATCAATAGTAAATATTTTAATTTATAAAATAGATGATAGTAAATAGATTACTGGAATCATCTATTTACTATCACAAAATACGAAATAAGCATAATATAGTTCGAAAATAACCCTTGACAAGCTTCAAGAAAATGGTATAATACAAACGTACGTTCGAATTGAGAGGTGAAACATGGAGAAGATGGTTTTAGAAGTAGTATCAATCTATAATAAAGATATCTGTAACAGTAAAATTGAAATAAACAGAAGTCAATATGAAGATATAC
>JAVBUL010000072.1:0-6623 GCA_031555415.1 Lachnospiraceae bacterium
GTAATTGATCTATAGTCTGCTTTGCATCTTCACCTATCGTGGATATAATAACTTCGATTCTATCATTTTTCACTATTTTAGAGTTCATGCTGGCTTCTCTGCTATTGATTTTTATAATTGCAGGTTCTCCAAGCTGACCTCTCACTATTTTTTGAGTTTTATTTACAGTAAATGATAACTCTTTACCACGCTTAGGGAATAAATCAACATTTGAAAGACCACCTTGTATAGCTGCATCTACGACTGTTAATTTATCATTATCATATAATTTTATTCTATGACCATTTATATTTACAAATATAAAATTATTTTTTTGATTGTAAAAATTAATACAAATACCAATAGGAGTAACTAATAAAGGGTCTTTTTCGACTCCTTCCACCAAGAAATTTACATCTCCTAAAACTTCTTCACCTCTTAATGCAACTCTTTCTTTTGGTAAGTCTAAATGTTTTGCTAAAGACTCAGTAAAACCAAATGCCTTTCCACCGCCTCCAACAATAAATACTGCATTTACACTTTTTCCACCATTTAACTCTTTTATCTTATCAGCAATTTCAAAAGTCATAGTTTCAACTATATCTTTATATATCTGTCTTATTTCAACTGCTGTAGCCTTTTGCTTAATTCCCATTATATCTTGATAATTAATCTGTCTGCCTTTTAATGATGCCAATTTAATTTCCTCGGCAGTATTAAAGTCAACTAAACATTTATGTACAATAGATTCTGTTATTTCATCACCTGCACGAGGAATCATTCCATATGCAATAATACTACCGTCTTTAGTGATAGAAATATCACTTGTTCCGGCACCTACATCTACCAATGCAATATTTAATAATCTAAACTGTTCAGGTATAGCAACATTTATTGCTGCAATAGGCTCTAATGTAAGATTTGCCACTTGAAGTCCTGCTATTTCTACGGCTGAGTTTAATCCCTCAATTACCTCGCTTGGCAAGAATGTAACTAACACATCTGCTCCTATTTTCTTAGCTATATGTCCTTCAAGATTATTGATAACATAATCATTCATATAATACTTAATTACAGTGTAACCAACACAAAAAAACTCTATTTCACTATGTTGCTCTCTAATTATATCATATGCGTTTTCAACACCTAAAAGATCTAACGAATAAATTTCTTCGCTGGTTATCTTTGAATCATCAGTTCTTTCAACATCCACATGGACTGTTTGGGTTTTAAGTACACGTCCCGCTGCGGCTATGCAAACTTCCGACAAAGGTCTGTCTATCTGTGATTCAAGCTCCTTTTTTACCTCTTCAATAGTTTCTCCAACCTTTTGAATGTCATGAATCTGGCCATCCATCATCGCTCTAGTATCATGCTCTTTTACATAATGAGCTACCACATTAAATTTACTTCTGTCCATATATCCAACTGAACCTACAATACTTCTGGTACCAATATCAAGTCCAAATACCATATGTTCAGGGTATCTCTTAGTTTCTGCCATAAATACTCTCCATTCTTTCATCAATCTGTCTTTTAGTATTTTCGATTGAATCACTATTATCTATTACATATTTGCAATTTAGTCTGAATTCATCATCTCTAAGTTGATTTTTAATAATACTATCTATTTTTTCGTCACTATAGTTTCTTTCAAGCTTTAAACGTTTTCGTCTTATTTCATCTTCTGAATAAACATACCAAACGTCATCACAAATATCATCATATCCGGCTTCTATTAACAAAGCGGCTTCAACAACAAATATTGTATCACATTTTGGCGAAGATGTAATGCTTTTAATGATATCAACTATATATTTTTTTACTTTAGGATGAACAATTGCATTTAATTTACTTAATTTCTCACTATCATTAAAAACAATTTTTCCTAATTCTGCATTATTTATTGTTCTGTCAGCATTTAAAATATTAGTTAAACCTAATTCGTTAATAAAAAACTCTACAACCTCATTATATGCACTTTGATTAGGTTCCATAACAAGATGACCTACTTTATCTGCTTCTATAACATAACAATTATATTTTTCTTTTAATATACTTAGTACTGTAGACTTTCCACATCCTATGCCTCCAGTAACTCCTATTACATATGACATACCTACCTCTAATGTGCTTCTAGCCAGTTATTCCCCTGACCAATGCCAATTTCAAGTATAACCTTTAACTTTGCAGCATTCATCATAGCATCTTCAATAATTGATTTAACAATATCTACTTCACTTATATGTGTTTCAACTACCATTTCATCATGTACTTGCAATATTAGTTTAGATTTCAAGCCTTTTTCTGATAACTGTTTATACACATTTATCATCGCAATCTTCATAATATCAGCAGCTGTACCTTGAATAACTGAGTTCATTGCTACACGTTCACCAAATGCTCTTTGCATAAAATTACTTGATTTAAGCTCAGGAATAGGTCTTATTCTTCCAAATAAAGTTTTTACATAACCATGTTCCTTTGCAAATTCAACAGTATCATCCAAGTATTTTTTTACAGATGGATAGGTTTCAAAATACTGCTTAATATATTCTGAAGCTTCCTTTTTGCTTATACTAAGATCTTGGCTAAGTCCAAAAGAACTAATTCCATATATGATACCAAAGTTTACAGCTTTTGCATTATTTCGCATCGTTTGTGTAACCTCGTCTAATGGTGTTTTAAATACTTTTGCCGCTGTTATTTTATGAATATCCTGCTCACTATTATAAGCATCAATCAAATTTTCATCATTAGACATATGTGCCATAATCCTAAGCTCTATTTGCGAGTAATCGGCATCTATAAAAGTATAATCTTCTTTTGGAATAAATACCTTTCTTATTTGTCTTCCAAGCTCCATTCTAATCGGAATATTTTGAAGGTTTGGTTCAGTACTGCTTATTCTTCCTGTAGCTGTAATAGTCTGATTAAAAGTACCATGAATACGTTCATCATATCCGATATAGTTACTTAATCCGTCTGCATATGTTGAATTAAGCTTAGCCAATTGCCTATATTCTAATATCTTGTTCACTATAGGATATTCTGGTGCGAGCTTCTCTAGAACATCAGCACTTGTAGAATAACCGGTTTTAGTTTTCTTTCCTCCGGGCATTCCCAGTTTTCCAAATAAAATCTCACCTAATTGTTTTGAAGAATTTAAATTGAATTTCTCACCTATCTCTTCAAAAATCTCAGCTTCTATCTTACTAATAATGGTTTTCAAATTATCACCATATTCTTTTAAACTCACACCATCAACTCTTATTCCGTTTTTTTCCATCTCATCAAGAACAAAAACTGTAGGAAATTCTATCTCTTTATAAAGTTCAAGCATATTAGTTTCTTCTAACTGCTTTTCAATATTAGCTGAAGCCGAAAACATACTATACGACTCATGGCTTGTTAACATAATATATTTATGTCTATCAAGATTAAACAATTCAAATAAAGACATCTTGCCTGCAATTTCTTCTTTTGTTTCAAAAACCATTCCTAAATAATCTCTGGCAATATCAGAGTAAGAATAAGTGCTTTTTAATGGGTTTAATAAATATGCACCAATCATGCAATCTAAAACATTATCATTCAGTGAAAAATCTATATGTTTAAGTGTTTTCTTTAAATCAAGTATTGAAATGGTAAATGTCTTATTCAAATCTTTAATAATACTAATAAGCCTATCTTTAGATAAGCCTTCTGTATTGTCTAGGAAATAAATTTTATCATTCTGTGAAATCGTTAATGTAGCTATTTGAAAATCTTCAAAATAATTATAACAAATACCAATATACTTACTATCTTTTGCTACATTAAGTGTATTTAATAGATTAGGTATATCTGATTCTTCTTTTATTTCAATAATCATTGATTCAATATTGACATCGTTAATTTCTTCTGTAGTTATATTGAATTTTGAAAACATACTCTTAAATTCTAAGTTCTTTATATGCTTATATGCTTCATCATTATAAATATTTGTAATTATAGTTTCATCAAGTTTAATATCAATAGGTGAATCTACATTTATAGTTGCTAAAACCTTACTAAGTCTTGCATTTTCTTCATCATTAATAAGTGCATTTTTTACTCTTTCAGGTGTCACACTATCAATCTTTTCATAAATATTCTCTATTGTTTTGTATTCAGAAATAAGCTTAGATGCTGTTTTTTCTCCAATACTTTTTACACCTGGTATATTATCAGAAGTATCACCCATAAGTGCCTTTAAATCAATAAACTCTTTAGGTGTAACTCCATATTTTTCAATCACATCGTTTGCAAAATAGTTTTCAACCTCTGTTCCACTTTGTTTTGTCTTTGGAATTCTAATCAAAACATCATTATCCGCAAGCTGTAACAAATCTCTATCACCTGAAACAATAACAACCTTATAACCTTTTTCCTTTGAATTTTTTGCAATTGTTCCAAGTACATCATCTGCTTCATATCCAGGTTTTTCAATAACCGTAATATTCATGGACTTAAGTACTTCTTTTATAACAGGTACTTGCTCATGAAGCTCATTTGGCATAGGTTTTCTTGTTCCCTTATATTCTTTGAAAATATCATGTCTAAAAGTTGGTGCTTTAACATCAAAAGCAACCACAAGATTTTGTGGTTTTTCTTCATCTAATATTTTAAACATAATATTTAAGAAACCATATACTGCATTTGTATGCATTCCTTTTGAATTGGTTAAATCAGGAATTCCAAAAAAAGCCCTTGTTAATATACTATGTCCATCTATTAAAACTATTTTATTGTTTGTACTCATATTATTTATCAACCTTTCGTTAAATACATTAAAACTCTTAATCCACAGTATATTATACTTGCAAGTGATACGATTTCAGCACTAATAAGAGTAATTCCCTTTAAGAAATTACTCTTATAGCGCTTGTATACCATATCTGTATACTTTTTAAAATAATTATTTAAGTTCTCATTAAGATTATACGAGGAATTTTCCCAATAATCTTCTTCGGTTAGTGTGTTCTGAACTAAGTATAATATTTCAAGTTCTTCATGACATTCATCACAACTATCATTATGTTTAACAAAGTCTTCGTATTTTTCATCTGATATTGTGCCTTTTATGAAGTCTTTTATGTTGTTTGTAAATTCTCTACAATCCATACTTTATAAACTAATTTCCTGATTCTTAATTTTTTCAATAACAGCTCTTGTATCATCATAAATAACTTTCAGTTGTTCAATTGCACTATCTTCTGGTAATTCTCCTATCCTTAATGATTCTACAATAGGATTTATGAAATCACTCATTTTCTTAAGCGATAAATTGGAAACTACACCTTTTATATTATGCGCCTCTTCAAAAGCTCTTTGAGCATCCTTTTTATCAATCTCAATTTTTAACTTTTCAAATCTCTCTTCGTCTAAAAATTTAAATAAAAATTTTTCATACATTGCTTTATTATTTAAAAATCTATCCATTGCATCTTCAATGTCAATGTATTCCTTATAATCCATTATTCTACTATCCTCTCATTTATAATCGTAACAGACTTATTTGTTTGTATCTGCAAATAATTCCATCGCTTCTTTAGAAGCTTCCAAACATCTCAATAGTTTCGGTGAAAATACACCACAGTCACCATTTATTATCATATGGTATGCTGTTTCCTTATCAAAAGGTTTCTTGTACACTCGTTCACAAACAAGTGCATCATAAACATCAACTACTGAAACTAACTGAGCTGAAAGAGGGATTTCATCTTCCTTTAGACCATCAGGATAACCTTTTCCATCATATCTTTCATGATGGTGACGGCATATTTCATAAGATGCATTAAATTGCTCTTCGTCTTGAACATCACCTAAAAGTTTAAGTATTTCACAGCCTTTTGTTGTATGAGTCTGCATAATCTGTCGTTCTTCGTCTGTAAGTCTTCCCGGTTTTAACAAAATACCATCTGGTATTGAAATTTTACCTAAATCATGTATTGCGGAAGCTCTTACGATTGTATTTATCTTTTCTTCTGTAAGACCTGCTTCAGGATACAAATTCATATATGCCTGAGCCATAATTTTTGTAAGTCCTTTAACTCTTTTTACATGCTCGCCAGATTCCAAATCTCTAAATTCCACGATATTGCTGACAACATCCATAAGCTTATCATAAAATCTTTCAAGTCGCTTATGTTGCATTTTTAACTCATCATTTTTATCTTTTACCAATTCTTCTAATGTCTCTTTATTTTGATACATTTCAATTGTATTTATAATACGCTTCTTTACAACTTGGGAAACAAATGGTTTATTAATAAAATCTGATGCTCCTAATGTATAACAAGATATTGCCACCTGTACATTAGTATTGGCTGTAATCAAGACAACTGGTATCTTTGAAACTACGCCTCTTGCACTAAGAACTTGAAGTACTTGATATCCGCTGACTACTGGCATTATCAAATCTAATAATATAACAGCTATTCTGTCTGCATTATTATCTAATGCTTCTATAGCCTCTTTACCATCTTTTGCCATCAATATTTCATATTGATCCTCAAATATTTGTCTTAGTAATTCTCTGTTTAACTCTTCATCATCTACAATTAAAATAGTATCTCTCATATGCAACTTCTCCTATCAATTAGAATGTTATCTTCAAAAAT
>JAVBUL010000116.1:0-21723 GCA_031555415.1 Lachnospiraceae bacterium
TTTTTTCTTAAAGTATTCTTTAAGCTTTAAATGCTTGTTAATTTCAAATTCTATATTAGTATTGTCATAAAGTACATTTGGTTCTTCTTCCTTGTATTCGACAAACATAACTCTATCAATGTTAAAGTTATTTGAAAACGCTTGTATTGCAACATCTATTAAGGTTTCTCTTGTTTTTCCTGAAACATCGATAATCCTTTGCCATGTCGCTAAAAAACTCATTTGCTTTTTAAATTCTTCATTTTCCTTTACAAGTGCTGCCTGATTTAACGCTCGATAAATTTCTTCAGGCGTTACAGTATCTAAGGTAAGTGTATATGATATAGTTTCTACATTTCCTGCATTTAATTCTGCCCTTATCTTTTCTGCTTTTTGAAGAGCCTCTGTTTTAACAAAAAACTCCAAACATCTTTCCAATTCTTCTCTTGCAAGAGTATCCTGATTCATTATCCTATGTAGCTTGGACTTTTCTACACTATATTGTGCATATGTAAAAAACTGGTTTCCTGCATTCTTAACATACCTTGATGCTGTATTAAAATAATTTAGTGCCTCGTTATAATTATGTTCCTTTGTATATACAAGTCCTGTCACAAAATAGTACATAAATAAATCATCATCACATAATGTATAGTCATGAATTATACTTGTTTTTTTATCATTATTATCAATAAGGTGGCTTAAAAACTGCTTGCAGCTACTTAAATATAACATACAGCTATTCTTTTTATTTAAGTGAAAGCAACAAAGTGATAATAATCCAAGCAATTTTGATATATTACACACCCTAAGGCTATTAAGCTTAAGTTCTTTTACTATTTTCAGACATATATTTAAATATTGATATGCACTTTCATAATCATCTGCCATTATGCAGTTAATTCCCATATTATAAAGGGTTTCGCCCACATAGTCCATTTTATTCAAGTCCATAAAAATTCGTATTGCTTTATTATATAAATCATTTGCCTTTACATAATCCTCCATTGCACATGAATTATATCCAATTCCGTTATATATATTAGCTTCATCAAATGGATTTGTATCTTTTACCACTTCATAGTACTTATAGTAGTAATAATTTGCTGTTTTAAAATAACCATTTGTAGAGGCGATCATAATATTATTTCTATATGCCTTTATAAGAAAATGTTCATTTCCTATTTTTTCAGCATAGTATATGCCTTTGTTATAATGTATTAGTTTATCCTTTACCGTTTCCTCATCTTTAAAATAATTTGGATCATTATCAAACGCATATACATATATATGTGCCAAGTGATTTATAAAACCATACTTCTTTGCTGCAACAATAACGTCATTATCAATATGCACATCTTCAGCACAAAAGAAAATATTATGCCAGCCTGACATCTTAATCATAACTTCCAAAAGCTTACTTTTAAAACATAAAAAATCATTTTCCTTATCTATAGCTATCTGATAACACTTTTCTGCATATTTTGATGCAAGTTCAAGTTTACCATTATACATATTTACTGTAGATAAAGTATAGTTATAATCAAATAATGCTTTATAACTGCTTTTTAAAAGCTCCAATTCATGAATATTATCACACAAAAGTAGTGCCTTTGACATATCACCACTATACACACAAGTCATTGCATAGTACAAGAATATCTTCATTTTACTTTCATCTGGAAGCATCAAATTTTCTATGCTTATTAACTTATATATAAGTTCAAAATAATATTTTGCCTGATCAAAATCCAAAAAATTCATCATATTATTTAACTTTACTATATACTCGTCTATCTTATCTATGTTAAATGAAAAGTCCTTTATTAGATCTGGGTTTACATACTGTGACAGTGAATCATCTTCTAAAATAATACCAATGTTTTCAGCCTTTTGGCATAATAAGTCAAACTTATCTTTTCCATAAGCATATACTCTGTATAGTTCATTATAAATAGCTAAAATTCCTATGTTTTCATTCTCACTGTTATCCATAATTTCTGAAATCAATCCAAAAGTACTTTCACCAGCTTCTTGTAAATCATCCAAAACTATAAATAATGGCTGTATTCTAGAAACATATATAAGCATCTTCGTAACTGACGAAACCATCATTTTCTTTTCGTAGTCTACTTCATCTAGTAATAATTCTTCTGCCCTCTTGCACTCCCCCATTTCCAAATAACTTTTCATTATAGAGCGGTGTAATTCATATATCTCACACTTATCTAAAAATTCCTCAATTGATATATCAAAATTTTCATAGTATGATGTCCTAATGATATCCAAAAATGGCTCATATGAACCAATCATATCAGAAGCATTATATCTATGATATACTAGCTCTGCTGAAATTTGCATAGACTTAATAAGCTCTATGTATATATTGTCATTTCCCATAGAATTATAATGTCTAAAAAATATGTAGTTATTTTGCTTTTGGCCTATTTTACTAGCCAATGTCTCTTTTATATTTTCTAAAAACCCTTCAAACATAGCTGTCACCCATCTTCTCTCATTATTGCAGGTATTCTGATTGTAATCTTTGTACCTTCGCCAACTTTGCTCTTAATTATAAGATGATACTCTTCTCCAAAATATAACTTTATTCTTTCATTCACATTTCGAAGACCATACCCCTTTGAATTCTTTATAAGTAACTTTTCTATTGTCTCATTATCCATTCCTGCCCCATTGTCTTCTACCGAAATACTTATATATTTTCCTTCTTTCTTCCCCGTCACCTTAATATATCCTTGGCCTTCTTCCTTTAAATCTATTCCATGGTCTATCGCATTTTCTATTATTGGCTGCAAGACTAAATTAAGCGTATCATACTTGAGAATTTCTTCTTCTATTTCTTCTATTAATTCAAAATCATTATCATGCATAAGTAGCTGTATTTTCACATATGAGCGCATATTTCTTAATTCATCTTCTATTGTCAATATATTACTTCCTTTGTTTAAGGATGTTCTATAAAATGTAGATAAGGCAAGTACTATTTCACTTATATCATAGCGACCTGATTCTATTGCCTTCCAATTTATTAACGATAATGAATTGTATAAAAAGTGAGGATTTATTTGCGCCTGCAACGCCCTCATCTCATATTCTCTTTGCTTTATCTCTCCATGATAAACTTCATTAATCAACTTATTAATCGTATCTAACATTGAACCAAATCCATCTATCAGCTCACCAATCTCATCTTTATCCTTTGATTTTACAATAAGCTCAAGATTTCCCTTTTCTACTTCCTTCATATTGTACTTTAGGGCACTTATTCGCTTTGTGATAAACTTTGACATAAGTGACATTGCAAATATACTTGTCACGAGTCCCACTATCAATGTGGCTACTGCCAATATAATCATTGGTTCAGTTGAGTTTATTATTAAGCTATTATGCTTATACAAATAAGCTGTCCAACCGGTCGAGCCAAATTCTCTTGAAATTATGGTATACTTAGAGTCATCTTTATCCAGCTCTTCTTCTAATTTATTATAGCTTAACCTCGTATAACCATATTGTCCTTCCATATCGCTGTCACTATAGATAACCTTGCCTTCATTATCAACAATATAAATACCATAATTTTCTATTTCAGACTGCTCAAATGACTCAAATAAACCATCATAACTTGCCTTTATATATAATAATCCTTTTATATTACTACGTTCAAGCATTGTCATCTTTCTGGCTGATGAAAGCTCCCTGTTCTTTAAATCAATAAACCAGTGAACATCGTTATCATCTAACACTTCTTCTACCCACGGGAAATCTTCCATATCTTTTAGTGGTGCAAGTGTTGTATCATATTCAATTTCTCCCTCGAAATAAATAGTTAATCGCTCTACTCCCTCATGAAAATATTTAATAGATGTAAGCATTGGTTTTAATATATTTACAAGGTTTTCATACATTTCATAATCACTATCATATTCATATCCCACTACCTGTGATATCGTCTGATTAAATACAATGTAATTAGACAGATTATTAAATATCCTAATCTGTCCGTCTGCACTGGCAGTTGCCTGATATAAATATGACTGAATGTTTTTTGTTTCCTTTTCTGTCAATATATTTTGCATCTGTACAAATGCAAAGATAAATAATATCATAATTGGCAACAAACCTGCTACAATATAAGTCACAAACAATTTGTATGAGACCTTAATGTTTTTAAACCCTCTGCTTACCTTTTCCCATAGTTTTTTCATTCGCAATCCCTACACTTCTCCGTTATCTCTGAACTTCTGTGGGCTTATTCCATAATATTCCCTGAAGCTCTGACAAAAATATGATACATTGCTATATCCCACTTTATCTGATATATTTACAATTTTCATATTTGTTTCAGAAAGCATTTCCTTTGCCTTCTCCATTCGATATGCCTTAATGAATTTACTAAGATTTTGACCTGTTTCTTTCTTAAATAAACTACTAAGATAGCTTGGTGCAAGATATACGCGTTCAGCTAATTGCTCTACGCCAATTTCACTTCCATAATTTGAATAGATGTATTTTTTAATGTCTTCAATCTCTTTATGCTGTGTTGTTGGATTTACTGAAAACTCCTTCTCCAGCTTTCCGATATTAAATTCTAATATAACCATAATATTTTTAAAATCTGTAGATTTATATAATAATTCTATTTCCTCATTAAGCTCCTTATCACTTTTGCTTGGAAGCGCATCATAAATTTCTTTAAGCAAATTGGAGAAAATAAACTTTATATACACTTGAGACAATGTAGTCTTGTTCATATACTTTTTGCACATTTGCTCAAAGTTTCTCTTTAGCCTTACTATATCTTTAAGCTTAATATCTTGCCTCATCTGCTTTAAAATACTATCATCGTCTTCTTCATTTTCATCTTCAAGATTTATTTGATTATCGACTGTAAATATGTACTTATCCGTATAGTAGAATTTATTTTCCATCAAAGACTCTAGTTCTTCAATTTCCTTTTGCATATTTGTTTCCTTACTTAACTCTTTTGATATCGCCACATATAATGTATCCGAGAATACCTTTTTTACCTTTTCACATATCTTTTCTGCAATTTCTAGGAATACCTCAGCCTTTGCATCCTCAAAAAACAATAATGCTTGTTGTTGATTTAAATTCAAATAGATAAAACTTACGTTGCTACAGCAGCTTTGTATTTCTTTTCCAAAATCAGTACATATTCTTCCGAAAAAGTCATGGTTAAATTCAAGGAGCATTACTCTTTTATAACTATAAATGAAGCTCATATCTAGAATTCCACTTGCTCTTCTTTTTAATTCTTCTTCCTCTGCCCCATTTACAAATAAATATAATAGGTGTTCTCTCATATATGACATGCTTTTTTGCTTTATTTCTTTTTCTTGCTTCTCATCACTTATCTCTGAAATAACCTTTGTAATAGTTGCCTTAAACTCATTGGGGGCAACCGGCTTTAATATATAATCAGAAACACCCATTTTTACTGCCAATTTGGCATACTCAAATTCATTGTGTCCACTAAATATTACCACTTTCAGGCTGTTATATAATTCTTTAGCCCTCTTTGTAAGCTCTAAACCATCCATAAAAGGCATCTTAACATCCGTTAAAAGAATATCTATAACATTCCCTGCTTGAAAATTTTCAGCTAATTTTTCAAGCGCGACTTTGCCGTTAGATGCCTCTATGATATTTAATTGTATTCCCATCTCACTTATTAGAAATTTAATTCCATTTCGTTCGATTTTTTCATCATCTACTATTAAAATATTATACATATATAAACCACCCTTTTTGTAATAAACACCAAGTTCACTTTGTTTCTGCCAGATGACGATTTATGATAATTTCCAAATCTCTCTATTATACTCTGCAATAGTTCTATCTGATGAGAAGAAGCCTGCCTTTGCGATATTTACTAAAGCTTTATTAGCCCACTCTTTTTTATTCTCATAATCCTTTAATACAACTTCTTTAACTCTAATATAATCATTCAAGTCAAGTAATGTCATAAACCAGTCTTTCTTAATTAATTCTGCATGTAATCTTAAAAGTGTTTCTGTATCACCTACACTTAATACTTGGGCACTAATAATAAAGTCTACCAATTCCTTTATTTTTGCATCCTCGATGTAGTACTGAACTGCTTTATAGTCAGAATCTTCATAATGCTTGATTACCTGCTCACTGCTTTCACCAAATGTATATATATTTTCATTTCCTACAAGCTCTGCTATTTCAACATTTGCACCATCCATTGTTCCAAGTGTTACAGCACCGTTTAACATAAATTTCATATTACCTGTTCCTGATGCTTCCTTTGATGCAAGTGAAATCTGCTCTGATATATCACATGCAGGAATAATCTTTGCTGCCTTTGAAACATTGTAGTTCTCTACCATTACTACTCTTAAATATGGACTTACATCCTTATCATTATTTATAATCTCTTGCAAGCATAAGATAAGATGAATAATATCCTTTGCTATTGTATATGCAGGTGCTGCCTTCGCTCCAAAAATACATGTAATTGGAGTGCTTGGCTTATTGCCTTTTTTGATTTCTAAATATTTATAAATAATATAAAGTGCATTCATCTGCTGCCTTTTATACTCGTGAAGTCTCTTTACCTGTATATCAAATATCGAATTTTCATCAATTTCAATACCCTGTGTTTGATAAATAAAGTCCTTAAAATCTTTTTTATTATTTTTCTTTATCTGCATTATTTTTTCTAACACTTCGTCATTACCTACAAACTGAAGCAATTTTTCAAGCTCTGTAGCATCCTTTTTAAATCCATCACCTATAAGACTTGTAATATAATCTGTGAGCTCTTCATTACAATGTAAAAGCCATCTTCTAAATGTAATACCATTAGTTTTATTATTAAACTTTTCTGGATATAACTTATAAAAGTTATTTAGCTCATTATTTTTTAGTATCTCTGTATGAAGATATGCTACACCATTTACACTATATCCATAATGAATGTCTATATGCGCCATATGAACAAGATTATTATCATCAATAATATAGGTTGATTTATCTGAAACCTTTGATTTAATATTTCTATCTAATTCTTCAATAATAGGTACTAGCTGTGGCACTACCTTTTGTAAATAATGTAATGGCCATTTTTCTAACGCTTCCGATAAAATAGTATGATTTGTGTATGCACATGTCTTTCTTACTATTTCCAATGACTCCTGCATAGAAATTCCGTCTGCTATTAAAAGTCTTATAAGCTCTGGAATTACCATTGTTGGATGAGTATCATTAATTTGAATAGTTGCATATTCATATAAATCATGAAGATTTGAGCCTTTTGCCTTACACTCATCTAAAATAAGTCTTGCTCCATTACTTACCATAAAATACTGCTGATAAATTCTTAATAGTCTTCCGTTTTCATCAGAATCATCCGGATATAAAAACAATGTCAAGTTTTTAGAAATATCTGTTTTGTCAAATGATGAACCATCACCTGAAACTATCGACTCATCAATTGTTTCAATATCAAATAAATGAAGCTTTGTTGTTCTTTGTTCATATCCGGTTACGTCTATGTCATACATTCTTGACTTAACTGTTTGATTTCCAAATTTTATGTCATATGTTACATCAGTCTTTGTTAACCAGCCTTCTTCTTCTATCCAAGGATTTCTTGTTTCCTTTTGTAGGTTATTTGCAAAGACCTGCTTAAATAAACCTAAATGATAATTAAGTCCAATTCCGTCACCATTCAATCCTAATGATGCTATCGAATCAAGAAAACATGCTGCTAATCTTCCTAATCCACCATTTCCAAGTGATGGTTCTGGTTCAATTTCTTCTATCTCATATATACTCTTATTGCTTGCTTCCAGTTCTTTCTTTACATCAGCAAAAATACCTAAGTTTATAAGATTATTTGATAAAAGCTTACCAATTAAAAACTCTGCTGATATATAGTATAATTTCTTCTTTCCTTCGTTGCTTTCTTTATCTTTTGCCATATCCTTAACAAGTTCTATTAATGAATAGTAGATTTCACTATTTGTACAATCTGCTACCTCTTTATTATATTTTTTTAAACATATTTCTCTTATCATGATTTCCTCCTAATTAAAATATTATTATCGTCCGCTTAAAATAACTAGCTTCTTTAGCATTTCTATTTCTTCAAGACCAAATTCACCTTCCCTTAATCTCCACTTCCAATTTGTTCCTATTGTAGATGGATAGTTTGTTCTTGCATCATTACCCTTTTCTAATATATCTTGCATCTGTACTATACAAGTATCTGCAACAGATAAATACGCTGTTTTTATAGTTTGCTTTACAATATCCTCATCGTCTTTTGCACTCACATAGTTTTTAATTCTCTTTATCTGCTCTGCAGGTAATGTCTTTAAGTAGCCTGCAAATGTATCATTATCATGTGTTCCTATGTACATAACAGAATTTTTATCTACGTTATATGGTAAATGCTCATTTGTTGGTGTTCCATCAAATGCAAACATCAATACCTTCATACCAGGATAACCTTCTTGTTTTAGTAATTCATCAACGGCTTCATACTTAACACCAAGGTCTTCCGCAATTATTTTTGCTTCACCTAATGCTTCGTTAATTGCCTTTGTAAGCATTTTTCCTGGTCCATATGCAAAATGTCCTTCTTTAGCGGTCTTATCAGCCGGAATAACATAGTATCTGCATATTCCAATAAAGTGGTCTATTCTTGTAACATCATACAACTTAGTGGCTGCCTCTATACGCTTCTTCCACCAAGAAAATTGATCCTTCTCCATCTCATTCCAGTCGTATAATGGATTTCCCCATCTTTGACCCTCATCAGAAAATGCATCCGGAGGACATCCTGCTACCACTTTTGGATTTTTATTCTCATCTAATTGGTAAAGCTTTGGATTTACCCATACATCCGCACTATCCATTGCCACATAAATCGGAATATCTCCAATAATTTTAACTCCTTTTGAATTCGCATATTCTTTAAGCTTGTTCCACTCTTTAAAAAACCTAAACTGCAGAAATTTCCAAAAAGATATTTCATCAGCATACTTTTTGCTATATTTTTCTAATGCTTTTGTTTCTCTATTCTTAATATCTTCATCCCACTTTAACCATTCAACTTGATCAAAGCTTTCTTTAACTGCCATAAAAAGAGCATAATCTTCTAACCACTCGCTATTCTCTTTAACAAATTTCTCATACTCAAAAGACTTTGACCCTGTCCATCTTTCAAAAGCCTTTTTAAGTAATGGATATCTACTATTATAGACTGCATCATACTCTACGTATTCTTCATTGCTACCCCAAAATGCCCATTCTACTTCACTCTTCTTAAGCAATCCTTCATCTATCATGTTTTCGATATCTATAAAATAAGGATTTCCAGCAAATGTAGAAAATGATTGATAAGGACTATCTCCATAACTTGTTGGTCCAACAGGTAATACCTGCCAGTACTTTTGGCCTGCTAGCACCAATTTGTCAATAAAGCTATAAGCTTCTTTTCCCATTGTTCCAATCCCATACGCTGATGGTAAACTTGCTATTGGTAATAATATTCCTGCTCCTCGTTCTAATCTCTTTGACATATTTGCTATCCTTTCTCTTTTAACTTTTCTCCGAATCTTGAAAATCTTACCAAATCCCTTTCTATAAATCTGCATTGCAGATTTATAGTGGTCATTGGTTGGTAGGTTATAAAATTAATACTAAAAAAGGGGATTTAAAACAAATGTTTCCATTTGCTTACTAATAATATAAACCTTCTTCTTTAGAATTTCTTGCAATATACAATCAATAATTTGCACAATCCTATCATTTGTTTTACAAATTAATAATTTTTAGTGCTTACCGTAAAGCTCACGATACTGCCTTGGGGTAACGTCATACTGAGTTTTAAAACTTCTATTAAAGTATGAAAGATTATTAAAACCACATTCCATGGATATATCCATTATATTTGAGTTTGAAGATATCAATAGCTTCGCAGCCATGGAAAGTCTATATTCATTTAAGTAATTAATAAAAGAAGTATGCATATTATTTTTAAATAATTTCATAAAATGCGATGAACTTATTTCTAATTCCTCTGCCATATCTTCTACCGAAATTTCATTTGCATAATTTTCTTCTATATACTTAATGACCACCTTTATCTTTTCAAGTGATTTATTTACTGTACTTTTCCTATCATTTTCAATACCATATTTTGAAAATAATATAAAAAATAAATTTAATAATCCCGCTCTTATTGCTAGCTCATAGCCTTTTGGAAAATTCCCACAGATACCATCTATTTTGTCTAATATTCCCGATACTTCTACATAGTCCGGAAAATCTTCATTAATAAAAGTCGGTAGTGATATTTTTCTATTCATCAATGGCATAAAAAAATCTGTCACAGAATTATCCGGTACTTTTGATTGCAACAACTCAGGATTAAAAATTATATTTTCATATTCCATGGAAAAATCTTCTTTTTGCATAATTGAATGTAGCTGTCCAGGTATAATAATTATTATATCTCCCTCTTTTACAACGTACTCATAAAAGTCCACATTCACTTTTCCAAGACCTTTTTTTACATAAATTATTTCCATTTCATTATGCCAATGAGCCGGCACTATTTGAAAATCCAACGGTATTGTGCAAAGATATGTATTATAAGGAAACTTTACTGAATAATGAGATTTTGTTTCCTGATAGTTTTCGTATTCTAATATATTCATTGCACCACCCACTTTTCCCATTTTTTCTAGTATAAAGTATATTCTATATATTATCAATATCAAAAATCTATGCTTTTCTAAATCTTAGAAATTTTATACTTATAACATTTAGCTTCTAATACGACACATTATCTTTGAAAATATTATTGCCGCAATGGTTGAAAACAGGGTTGCCAATATCGCTGGTGCTACTATAACCATTGGATTTATACTTCCATATTGTCCCCTATATGCAATCATATTTATAGGTATTAACTGAAGCGATGAAATATTTAATACCAAAAAGGTACACATCTCATTGCTTGCTCTGATTCCTATTTGTTGCCTATTTTGCTGTTCTGCATTTCGTTTTGTTTCCAACTTTTCAAGAGCAACCATAGCCTTAAGACCCGCCGGGGTTGCTGCTGCCCCTAATCCAAATATATTTGATATTATATTTACTGTAATATGCTCTACTGCTGGGTTATCCTCCGGTATTCTTGGAAATAGAAGCTTAATTAGTGGTCTTAATAGCTTTGATGCTCCTGCAATAATTCCTGACACCTTTGCTATTTCCATAAGTCCTGACCACAATGCTACAACACCAAGCATTGCTACTCCTAGTGAAACTGCCTCTTTTGCACTATCCATAATGCCATTACCTACAGCTTCAATGTTGCCTGTAAATACCCCATACACTGTTCCGCATACAATCATTGCTCCCCAAAGTACATTTAGCATATTTTCCCCATTCAAAGTGTTTTACTACATTCTATGAATTGGAGTATTTTTTAATACCATTCTTGTGGCTTGCTTTAACCATTCTAACTCTTCTCCCACAAAATATGGTGATAATGTTTCATATACTTTTTTATGATATGAATTTAATAATGTTATCTCTATGTCTGACATATATTCTAGCTCTATAGCCTCTAAGTCCCATGGAACCATTGTAAGTGTTTCAAATTCCATGAATTTTCCATATTGCGTTTCTTCTGACTTTTTGCAAAGTATTAAGTTCTCAAGTCTTATTCCAAATTGTCCTTCTATATACACACCCGGTTCATTAGATGTGATCATTCCTTCTTCAAGTACACAGCTTTCTCTACCCTTTATTTGCTGCCAGCCTATATTATTAGGACCTTCATGCACATTTAACAGATATCCTACCCCATGCCCTGTTCCATGGTTATAATCAAGTCCAATCTCCCAAAGTGGTGACCTTGCAAGGTAATCAAGGTTTATTCCTCTTACTCCATACTTAAACTTTGCTGCTCCGAGTGATAAATTTCCTCGAAGTACTGCCGTGTAAGCTCTTTTTTCTTCTATTGATAATTCTCCTAATGCATAGGTTCTTGTAATATCTGTTGTCCCCTCTAGATATTGTCCTCCTGTATCTGCCAGTAACAGTCCTTTTTTTTCTATCTTTACATCTGTTTCTTTCGTTGCTGAGTAATGTATAATTGCACCATGAGCTCCATATCCCATGATAGGCTCAAAACTCGGTCCAATATAATTTTCCTGTTTACATCTAAGTTTTTCTAATTTTTCTGCAGCGCTTATCTCTGTAATATCTTCTTTTCCTACATTATTCTTTAACCAAAACATAAACTTTGTAACCGCTATTCCGTCTTTTACATGTGCCTTTTTCATATTATAAATTTCTTCTGTAGTTTTTATCGCCTTCAAAAGTAAGGTTGGATTTGTTTCATTAATAACTTTTATTCCCTTTGGTATACTCTTTATAATAGTGTAATTCACCCTATCCTTATCCACTAAAACATTACAATCTGAATCTATTTTCTCCACAAAATCGTATACCGAATTATATGGCATTACCAAAACACCATTTTCTTCTAGTTTCTTTAATATATCTTCACTAAAAATTTTAGGATTACTAAATAAAAAAATTTTATCTCTTGATATAACCAAATAAGATAAAAAGACAGGGTTATACTCTATGTCATTTCCCCTTAAGTTAAGTAACCACGCTATATCATCTAAAGATGAAAGTACAAATGTATCCGCACCCTTTTCTTCCATCTTCGCTCTTATTTCTACTATCTTTTCCTTGCTACTTTTTCCAACAAAATCTGCCTCCAATTCCCATACCTTACATGCAGAAAGTAATGGTCTATCTTCCCATACACCATTTATCAAATCTTTCTTATATTCTATTTCTATATTTTTATGCTCTAATGTCTCTAAAAGCTTTTCTACCCACATTGTACTTACAGTTCTGCCATCAAATGCGATTTTTTCTGAGTTAGATAATACTTCTTCCAAATATTCTCCTATATTAGGGACATTTTCTTCACCTGATTTCATAAGCTTGATTCCAGTTCCCTCTAACTGTTCCTTCGCTTGTATAAAGTATCTTCCATCAGTCCATAATAATGCCTCATCCTCCAATATAAGCGCTGTTCCCGCCGACCCTGAAAAACCTGTAATATACTCTCTCGCCTTAAAATATTCCCCCACATATTCCGAGTTATGAAAATCATCTGTTGTAATAATATATGCTGTTATATTTTCTTCCTTCATCAAGCTTCTTAGCTTACAAATTCTTTCTTTTATATTATTACTTTCTGTATTGAAAATTTTCATATTCTCAGCCTTTCTTTTTAACTATTTTCCTTGTAACTTTTTATCAATCTCTTTTACACTTGGCATATATATCATCTTACCTAAATTAATATTATTATCATGATACATCTCATATATCTTATTCTTCTGTTCTTCCTCTCCTGTAACATCATAATATAGTATATATGATTTGAGCGCACACCTTGTCTCTCTATAATTCTGCTCTTTTACGGATTCCTTATACTTTAACTCTATACTTTTTAATAGTTCATCAAAATTTTTTTCTGACTTGATTCTTTCCTCCAAATCCTTGTAACAAAGTACACATACATGATTTTCAGGATTAAAACCTAGCGTTTGCGTTTCCTCAATAAACTTGTCCTCATTAAACTGATAGTACTTTTTGTATGCACTTTCCAAATTTTCTATGTCATTAATAACCTTATAATAGCGTATCATGCACTCCCAATAATCCACCCATACAGCATTTAAATCAATTCTGACAGCTGTTTTCCTAAGTTCTTCAACTATATGCTTAAAGTCTTCCATTCGTCCTAGCTCAGTTAAAGCATCTAGTATTTCTACTTGTACATAAAAAGTATATATGTTCTTTACTTCACCTCTTACAAGATCCATTAAATCTTTTATCTTTTCATATGCAAGTTTTGGTTTATGAGTTTTCATGTCAAGTCTCGCATCCAACATAAGATGCCTTAATCCTAAGCTTCCTGCATTTGCTATTTGGGTTAGGTGTTCTTTTGCTTCGACATATCTTTCTGTACAATACATTATCCGCGCCTTGTGAAGTTCATATTCATCTATATAGTGACTAATAGTAGCTTGATACCTAACATCACCTTTTCTAATAAGCTCAATAAATCTTTCAAGTAAACCTTCTGCTTTTTCATATTCGCCCAATGTTATGTAAAGTATAGAAATATTTTTAAATGCTACACCCTTCATGATATATCTTTCAACTTTATCATTCACTTCTATGGTTTTTAAGAAACAGTTTAATGCCATTTGTTCATTTTTAAGATTCATATACCCTATTCCCAAAAGTGTATACGCTCTTACTAATAATTCTGTATAGTTTTTTTCTTCTAAAAGCTCTAAATGTTCTTGAATTTTACTGATACTTCCCTTTATATTTCCCATTTTCATCAATGCATCTGCTGAGTACAATTGTGATATTAAGTTTAAGTACTCATCATTATTTTTACGTGCAACGGCTTCTAGGCTCGCACTTAAATTGTACTCCATTTCTGGATTAAAGATGCGAACCTCTTCTATTCTTTGTATTATTTTGTCTTCCATATTTTCACTTTTCACAACGATAACTTCATCTCCCTTTCGCTGCTCTTTCATCATATCAATTCGTTGTATATATCCCTTTTTGACACTCCTCTGTCTTTCGCAACTAACTTCATCGCTTCCTTTTTGTCTATTCCTTGTGCCAAATACATATTAAGATGTTCTGCAATAGTCATATCCTCAAATGCCTTAATCTGTTCCTGTCGCTTTTCCTGTAATGTCTTTCCAGCAATAACTAATACAAACTCTCCTTTAATATCTTTTTCATCATACAGCATAATCGCTTCTGATAATGTCGTCTTATGCGCGTTTTCATGTAACTTCGTTAGTTCTTTGCATAAAGTTATTTCTCTATCTCCCAGCGAAGCATATATCTCTTTTAATGTTTTTACAAGTCTATGTGGTGCTTCATAAATAATCATAGTTCTTGTTTCCTGCTTAAGTTCTTCTAAAATAGCTGCCTTTTCTTTTTTATCCGCGGGTAAAAATGCCTCAAACGCAAATCTTCTGGTAGACAGCCCTGACATTGTAAGTGCACATATACAAGCCGCAGGCCCTGGTAAACTAGTTACCTCCACTCCTGCTTCGTAACACTGCTTAACTAGCTCTTCTCCCGGATCAGATATACCCGGAGTCCCCGCATCAGTAATTACTGCAATATTCTTACCTGCCAATAACTCATTTACTAAATACCTTGCTTTATCAATCTTGTTAAATTCATGATAGCTGGTCATAGGTGTTTTTATATCAAAGTGATTTAATAACTTTATACTATGTCTTGTATCTTCTGCTGCTATCAAATCTACTTCTTCTAATGTCTTTAATACTCTAAGTGTTATATCCTCTAAGTTTCCTATCGGAGTCGCACACAAATATAATTTTCCACTCATCACATTTATCCATTTCTATTTGTTGTATATACGATACACCTCTTCTGTATAACTACCGTTTTCCTCATATACAATCAAAGGCTTCTCAACCTTTATCATTGATTTTCCGCCCCTTACGCCTTCAATAAGTACCATGTTAGCTTCTCTGTCTATATATGGATAAACTAATCTGAGTCTTTTTGGCTCTAATTTATATTTTGAAAAGGTATTTATTATTTCAACTAATCTATGAGGTCTATGCACCATACAGAATCTTCCCGAAGGCTTTAATACTGCTGCTGCCTCCCTCACCACATCATCCAATGTGCACTTTACTTCATGTCTTGCAATGGCCTTTTGTTCCTCTGGATTTTTTAGTCCGTGTAAATCATTCATATATGGAGGATTCGAAGTAACCACATCATATTTTCCTTTTCCAAAAAAATGTGATGCCTCCTTTATATCTCCACATACTATATCAATCTTGTCTTGCAGATTATTTAGCTCTACACTTCTAATTGCCATATCAGCACTTTCTGCTTGAATTTCAAGCCCGGTAAAATGCCTACCTTTTGTCTTTGCCTCAAGCAATATCGGTATAACACCTGTACCAGTACCCAAATCAAGTACATCTTCGCCACCTTTTACCTTTGTAAACTCAGACAATAATACTGCATCCATTCCAAAACAAAATTTATCTTTATTTTGAATGATTTTATACCCGTTACGATCTAAATCATCTATTCTTTCACCAGGCAACAAATTAATCATCGAACTTTGACTTTCCTTCCTGTCTTTCAAGCTCTTCTAATGCCTTTAATTCTTCGTCACTGATGTTAAGAGTCTCTCTTCTTCTCTTTGGCTTAAACTTAAGCTGTTCTACCTTATATTCTCTAATTTCCTTTTCATCATTAACATCTACTATGACTTTCACATTCTGTCTAAGAACACTTACGCCTTGAACTTCTCCCTTCAATCCATCATCTGTAGTTACAAAATCACCTACGTTTGGAAGTCTTGAATTTAATTCTTCATAAGTTTCTTCTTCATGCTTCAAGCAACACATAAGTCTTCCACAGACACCTGATATTTTTGTTGGATTAAGTGATAAATTTTGTTCTTTTGCCATTTTAATAGATACAGGTACAAACTCTGAAAGATGAGTATTACAACATAGAGGTCTTCCACATATACTTATGCCACCCACTACTTTTGTTTCATCTCTCACTCCGATCTGCCTAAGTTCTATTCTTGTCTTAAAAACTGCTGCCAAATCTTTTACTAACTCTCTAAAATCTATTCTTCCATCTGCTGTAAAATAAAATAATACCTTATTATTATCAAATGTATATTCCACATCAATAAGCTTCATTTCTAAGTTATGATTTTTAATTTTCTCTAAACAAACATCAAATGCTTTTTCTTCTTTTTCTTTGTTCTTTTCTTCTATTTTATCATCTTCAGCCGTTGATACTCTTATTACTTGCTTTAGTGGCTGCATTATCTTTTCTTCTTCAACAAGTTTTGGTCCTAATACAACCTTTCCATATTCAACTCCTCTTGTGGTCTCTACTATTACATGTTGACCTGCTTTAACGTCCAATTCTCCCGGACTGAAAAAATAAACCTTACCTGCTTGTCTAAATCTTATTCCTATTATCTTTACCATAATTTATCGCCAATTATCCCTTTAGGATATATCCTTTCTATAAAACATCATTTCACAACTAATATTATACAATACATTTAGTTTTATTGTCTAGCTTAATCCCTAATTGTTAAAAATAATAATTCAATTAACATATCAAAATTTACATTAAGTCTAAGTTTTGACTTCACACCTTCCAGTGTTTCAATAATTTTTTCAAGTTTTTTATAAGAGAAACCCTCTGCTTGAATCCTTATACAATCAAGCTCTTCTTTAAAAATAACAATATCTTTATTTTTTCCTGCTTTATATAATAATACATCTCTAAACCATAATTCCAATAAATCTATATACTCTGAGATATTATCTTTATATGTAGATACCTTTTTTACCATAGACACCATATCCGCAACTGTCATTTTACTTATACCTTTTACAAGCGCAACAACACTATTCTTTAACTCAATAAAATCTTCTGAATGAGAAAGCTTAATAGCTTTTCCAATATTTCCGCCAGCAAAAGCTGATACCTCTTTTGCCCTATAATCAACAATCTTTTCGGACTTCATTAGATACTCTTGTATTACCTCGGGTTTTACCAATTTCATTTCCATTACAACACATCGTGACAGTATTGTTTGCAATAAAGTTTCTTTATTATTCGCTAACAATAGTACTACTGCATATCCTGGTGGTTCCTCAATTGTCTTTAGTAATGCATTTTGAGCTGCCACATTCATTTTTTCTGCCTCGTCGACAACATAAATTTTATATTCGTTACTATATGGCTTTATTTGAATATCATTATTTATCTGTGTTCTTATTTCCTCTACTGATATTGTAGCTGGTTTCTCATGAGTTATCCATCTTATATCTGGATTATTATTTGTTATTGCTTGCTTACAAGAACGGCATTCCATACATGGGTTGTCTCCCTTTTTTTCACATTGCAATGTCATTGAAAATGCTCTTGCAATCATCTTTTTGCCGGTTCCTGCTTCACCATTTAAAATATATGCATGAGATACTTTATTTAGTTTTATTGCACTTCTAAAATGCGAAATTACCTTTTCTTGCCCGATTATATCATTAAATCCTGACATTCCTTATACACCTCTATGTCAATATATCTAATAGCAACCCTGCTATTTCATCTATTTTTCCTAATATTGATATATTATCCTTCTCATCCTTCAATAACGCTTCTGCCAATTCATCTAAATTTTCATCTATTAGTTTAATAATACCATAAACTCTATGTCTTCCCCTTCTATCCAAAAAATTCTCTCTTGAGAACTGATGAGAACGATATACTACTTCATTTAGAAAAGACTTTATTAACTCTCTATATCTTCTCATATCCTTAACATCTGTCTTTTTTGATATCCTCTTTCCTTGCTCAGATATCTCATTTAATATAGCGGCTACTTTTTCTTGTAACTCTTGCTCTACAATATTGCTCACCAATGTAAATTTAAAAGAGCCATCTCCCTGCTGCACCTGCTTAGAACGGTCCACTTGAGTCGTAGTAAGTAGTTCTGAAATTTTCATATTATTAACATCCATCAAGTGTACCTCCTTCTACATTTTTATTATTGCCCTAACTGCTCTATTATATCTCTATTAATATCTTGAACGCAATTATTTAAATCAATATTTTGATACCTTTTTACTATACCACATCTTATAAGATTTTCTTCTTTAAAATCCTCTTCATCTGCAAGAAATCGTCTACACATCTCTGCATACTTAGGCTCTGCCTGAGATTTCTCTCTGTTTAATGCTCTTGTTAGGCGTTCCCCATCCTCTACCTCAATATATAATGGAATAAGTTTATCCTCTCCATAATATTTTCGTATCTTTTCATATGATTCTAAAGTCCCTATAAGCAAATAACTATTATTTTTTAAATTTATCTGTCCATCATCTGCTGTAAAATAACTCCACACTCCATGTATTGTGTTATAATCTCTACATTCAATTAAAATACCTTTATCCTTCATGCCGTTAAGCTTAGAGTTATCCACAAAATGGTAATCTAACCCACTAGTTTCTCCACTTCTTTTAGGTCTTGTTGTGTATCCAACCACTGTTTTTAGTGGAAATCTTCCTTCTTCTTTTATCTTTTTGTAGATTGAATCTTTTCCTGATGAACTTTTTCCCATTATATAAAATATATATCCCATTTTAGACCCCTACATCTATTCCTTTTTTAGTTTATTTATAGCTTCTATTTTATCACAATATTTCCCTTTTAATCCAACTACGTTAAGCCCTATTTTCTTATAGTTAATAATGGTCTCTAAAACTTTCTTTGTAATAATCTCCCCTGGTACCACTATTGGCACTCCAGGAGGATATAAAAATATAAACTCTTTAGATATTTTTCCCTCTACTTCTTCTAAAGAATAAAGCTGGCCTTTGCTGTATATTGCCTCTTTTATCTTCATTAGGGCTGTTGTCTTTTCTATATTCATTGGCTCTATTTCATCTGCATTTTCAGTCATATCCATTACATCATCTATTTCCTTGAGTGCTTTAAATAAACGTTCAAATCCTTCGTTTTCGTCCATAATGGATGTCATAGCTATAATATAGTCTGCTGTAGCCATCTCTACCTGTATTTTATAGTCATATAATAATTTTTTCAGTAACTCAAAGCCTGAAATACTTTTACTTTTTGGAATTATAACTAGCTTTGATATATCAAAATCCAATATATTATGGTTTCCTACTATTTCTTTATTTAGCACTTCGACATTTGTTAAATTCTTACATTGACATTGAAACTTATATATCTTATTTTTCCAATCTTCAAATAACCTATCACCTTTGCTAATTATCTCGCTTAAGCACACATCCATACTTGATAGTAAAACATACGAAGGACTACTACTTTGGTAAACAGATAGATATCTTTCTATCTCCCTTTTTTCTACCAGTGAACCCTTAGATATATGTAATATTGCTGTCTGAGTAAGAGATGGCAATGTTTTATGCAAACTCTGTATAACAATGTCCGCCCCTTTAGAAAGTGCCGACTCCGGAAAATCCTTATACATACCAAAATGAGCTCCATGTGCTTCATCTACAATCAATGGAACCTTATATTTATGTGCTATTTCAGATATCATTTTAATATCAGAAACAATACCCTCATAAGTTGGTGAAGTAATAAAAACCGCAGACACATTCGTCTCTTTTTTTAATATTTCTTCAACTTCTTTGGGATTTATTCCACCTTGTATATTATATCCTTCTATTATATCTGGGTATACATACCGCACATCTGCATTTTCTAGCATAACTGCATTATATGCAGACTTATGCGAGTTTCTTGCTAAAACTATCTTTTTATCTGTTGTTATATTATTTCCTAATACTGCTGATATTGCTGCCAATATTCCACATGTACTTCCATTCACCAAAAAATAACTTGAGTTAGAGCCATAAAAATCAGATACTTCTTTTAATATATCAGCTATTACTCCTGATGTATTATGAAAATCGTCAAACCCTTCTATTTCTGTAATATCATATTCATACGCAGAAATATTTCCTAAAATTTTCTGCATTTTATTCATATTCCTTTTATGTCCTGGCATATGAAATGGATAATAATCTTCATCCTTATATTTAATTAGCTTCTGATATAGTTTTGGGCTCATACTTACTTTTACTTAATGTTTCCTCCATTTTTTCCAATAAGTCCTCTGGTTTATATGGTTTTATAATATATCCTACCATCCCTACCTTTAGACATTTCTCAACCACATCTTTAGATGCTAGTGCAGTAAAGAAAATAACTGGTATTTTCGATATTTCTTCTATTTCTCTTATTTTTGCTACTGTTTCTATTCCATCCATTTCTGGCATGTCCACATCCATCAGTACTAACTCTATTGGTTTCTTTTCTAAAATACTTAACGCCATTTTTCCTGAGGTTGCTAAGTAAAGTTCATACTTATCCCCCAATACAAATTTCACCATCTTCAAAATCGATGTTGTATCATCTACTACTAAAACTTTTCTCACAAAATTACTCCTTTATTCTTATAACATTATAGTCTAAATTTTCCTATTATTCTAAGTGTATCATAATTTTTCCTATAATGCAAAATAAAAGATTGATTGACTACCACTACTTGACTCGTTAAGTTTCCTGTATACTAAAAAAGGGTACAAAAATGCCCAGTTCCGGAATCGAACCAGAGACACGAGGATTTTCAGTCCTCTGCTCTACCAACTGAGCTAACTGGGCATTGTGGTAGTAAACTACCGAGTTGCGGGAATAGGATTTGAACCTATGACCTTCGGGTTATGAGCCCGACGAGCTTCCAGACTGCTCTATCCCGCGATATTATTTTTTTGTTTTACACATCAAATGTGCTAATGGGCAGAGGTGGATTCGAACCACCGAAGCAATTGCAGCAGATTTACAGTCTGTCCCCTTTGGCCACTCGGGAATCTGCCCATAAGCCGACAATCGGACTTGAACCGATAACCTGCTGATTACAAATCAGCTGCTCTGCCAATTGAGCCATGTCGGCATCTTCAATTGAATGTTATTCATAAGATGAATAATGGGACCTACAGGGCTCGAACCTGT
>JAVBUL010000104.1:0-3460 GCA_031555415.1 Lachnospiraceae bacterium
TATGGTAACTACGCAACAGAGAAAGAAACAGCAGACGTTATCAAAAATATATATGAAGAAACAGGTTATATTATTGATACACATACAGCAGTAGCGGCAGAGGTATACAAAAAGTATAAAGCTCAAACAAACGACACAACAAAGTCAATAATAGCATCAACAGCTAGTCCATTCAAATTCACAAGAAGCGTAATGAACGCAATCGATCCTAAATACGATGAAAAAGGTGATTTTGAATTAGTAGATGAATTAAGTAAAATTGGAAATGTCGCAATACCAAATGCAATAGAAGAAATCAGAAACGCAAATATTCTTCACGAAACAGTATGTGAAGTAAATGAAATGCAAGATACAGTAAAGAAGTTCTTAAACATATAAAAAAGATTCGCATAGCGAACTATAAACAAATTCTTGCTGGAACAATTTTGAGAAGTTTCCTATTAACTAAGAAAAAACGTCACACAAACGTGTGGCGTTTTTTTGTGCCTCATATCACAGTGAAAATATGGATATGAGGCATTTTTTAAGTTAATTTTTAGTTACTATAAACTTTATTATTCCAAACGGATATGAAATTGGAATAATAGCAGAAATGTTTGTATCATAGTATGTTGTACCAAGTTGAGACTCAGGAGGAGTTAATCTTAATTCTAATCCTAGTTCGTTAGAAAGATTTACCGCAAAAAGTCCGTTATGTAAATTTAAAAAGTCACATGCAGAAGCAGAAACAATTTCTGACATACTATCTAGTGTTTCATTTGCATATCTGCTGGCAAATGAAATCAATGTCGCTTCATCTGCAATCAGATGGACATCATAGAGGCTATTTCCAATTATGCCTTGTTTGGTATCATATACATTACCAAGTCTTTCAATGGTTTGCTCTGGATTAAGAACCGAGAAATCTTCACCAACGAATCTTATCAAATTATTAATTAATAATGTTGTATATGAAATCAATATTTCCTTTTTAGAGGAAGTGTTTTCAATTAATAAATCAGCAATTACATCATAGGCTTTTCTAGAAGAAGCACTTTTAAAATCATCATCTGATAATTGATACTTCATTTTATATGAAGTAATATACTTTTCAAAATCGGCATTGCTTAAATATTCTTTATCGACTAATGCTTGACCGAGCATTAGATATGTAGGTGTTTGCTTGGTCAAAAGCTCACTAACTTGTTCTTGCGTGAGATATCCCATAGCTACCGCAAGATCACCAATTCTCATGTTTTTTTGCGCTTGCATAATATGAACACGTTCGACTTGACTAGCTGTCATATAACCTGCATTAATCGCTAACACACCCAATTTTACATTTGTACCCTTAACCATATTAAGTGCGTCTAAAAGCTGCACTGAGGTAATGGCATTTTCATTTATAAGAAAATTACCAAAAAGCTGAGTAAACATATTTAGTTATACCTCCTTTGCTATATTTAGAACTAATTTTTTTACTTGCTCTGGATCAATTGGTTTTTGTAAGAAATCAAAGGCACCAATTTTAAGAGCTTCCTTTAAAAATGCTTGTGTACCCATAGAAGAAGCCATGGCTATCTTTGCAGAATGGTCATAACCTATAATTTCGGCAGCAGCATCAATACCATCTTTTTTCGGCATAACAATATCCATAAAAACCAAGTCAGGGTTATACTCTTTGTACATCTCTACAGCAGCTTCACCATCACATGCCTCGTAAATGTTTTTACATCCTAAATCAAATACACAATCTTTTATTGCTCTACGAAATAATAAAGAATCATCGCAGATTAAAATTTTCATTTCTTCTAAACTCATCACTATCTGCTCCTTTCAGAGTCTGGTATTCTCACTTTGAATACTCATATCTATATATTACAATATGATGAAAAAAAAAACAAGAAAAAAAGGAAGAAAAACACAAAAAACAGTTAATTTTATACTTCTCCTATTCAAAATTATAAAAATATGATAAAATACTTTATAAATAAGAAAAAAGAAAACGTGAAAGGATGAAAATAGGCTTATGAAGAAGATATTAGTAGTAGATGACGAAGAAAAGATTAGAGCAATTATAAAAAAATATGCAGAGTTTGAAGGATACGAGATAACGGAGGCTTCTGATGGCATGGAAGCAATTAATATATGTAAAGAAAAGGATTTTGATTTAATTATTTTAGATATAATGATGCCGGAGTTAGATGGGTTTTCAACTTGTAAAGAAATAAAAAAGATAAAAGACATGCCTATTATAATGTTATCAGCACGTGGCGAGGAATATGATAAAATACATGGGTTTGAAATGGGTATAGATGATTATGTTGTAAAACCGTTCTCGCCAAAGGAACTTATGATGAGGGTTAATGTTGTAATAAGCAGAAGTAAACCAAACAATAACTATTCAAACGAAAACCATGAGGTTTTTCAGGTGGAAGGTCTTATGGTCGATTTTACAAGTAGAATAGTATCAGTAGATGGTATAAAAGTCGACATGACTCCTAAAGAGTATGATTTGATTTTTTATATGGTAAAAAATAGAGGTATAGCATTAACAAGAGAAAAACTTATAACAGATGTTTGGGGATATGATTATTATGGAGATGACAGAACACTTGATACACATATAAAGCTTCTAAGAAGCAGTCTTGGAGAGTACAGAAAGTATCTTGTTACACTTAGAGGGGTGGGTTATAGATTTGAAGCATAATAAAGTAAGTATAAAATGGAAAATATTCTTATATCTATTTGGATTTACAGCAATATTACTTGTTTTATTATGGATTATGCAAACAGTTTACCTAGATTCATTTTATAAGAAAATAAAAACCAATGAACTTAATAACGCATTATCAAATGTTGAACAAGCAGTAGAAGATTCTTTGTCAAATGAAGAAGATTTAGAAGATGTAATTAATACTATATCAATGAGTTACGATATATGTATACTAGTGACAGATAGTAAAATAAATGAGCTTTATTCAGCAGAGCACAGCATTGGATGTACAATTCATAAGATAGCGAAAACAGAGTTGGAAAGACTTTATATTATGGCTAAAGATAATGGTGGAAAAGTCACTGTAAAAAATGATGCCGGTATAGATATGAATAAAAATATGTACGAGGAACATCCATCACTAAATACACCAACGCTTGAGATGCCAACCATGAATAGATTTGAAGATTTTACAAAAGGTAGAGATTATCATTTTCAAAATATGCCAAGTAAGGACAATGTAGAAAATCTTATTATTGTAAAAGTCTTTACATTATCAGATGGAACGGAAGAAATAGTATACTTAAATTCAATAATAACACCAGTAGATGCGACAGTTCATACATTAAGAATACAGCTGATACTTATTTCCTTGATAATGCTTATTTTATCATTAGTTATTGCGTGGCTTATATCCTGGCATATTTCGAAACCTATTATATCAATAAATAATACCGCAAAGAAAATGGCAAAGCGTAATCTTAA
>JAVBUL010000069.1:0-4232 GCA_031555415.1 Lachnospiraceae bacterium
TATGTGTATGTATGTTGACACCATTAATGCTGTCATTAGAAAATACTACAAGGGTAAACGCAGCAAATGAAAACATTTCTAAAGAAACGGTATCAGCAGAGGTAGATTATGTAGAACTAGAGGATATGGAAGTCTTAGGGACTGAAGACCTTCCAGAAGCAGTAGAGGTTGAAGACTCGGATAAATATGGTCATGTTAAAAGGTTGTATGATGAAGAAGATGACTTGCAATCATTAGTATTTCAGAATTCAGATGGTTCAGAAACTAAATATTTATATGAATATCCGGTAAAGTATGAAGATGAAGAAGGTGAAATTAAAGATATATCAATGGAGATAGAAGCGTCTGATAAGAATGATGGTTCATTTATAACTGGGGAAAATAGTATAATTACAACATTTGGTGAAGATATATCAAAGGGAATAGAATTAGACTATGAAAACATATCTGTTAAAATGGTGCCAGTTGGTTTTAAAGATAAAAAGGCAAAATTATCAGATGATGGTAAAAAAGTAGAATATAGTATTAATAATAATATAAGTATAGAATATTCATTAACATATACAGGTGTTAAGGAAGATATAGTTGTAAAAAAGTATACAGGGCAAACTGAGTTTGAGTTTTATTTGTATACTGGTGGATTAGAACTATTTAAGAATAATGAGCAGTATTACCTTCGTGATAAGCAAGGAGAGATAAAGGTTAATATTGGAAATGTTATAATATTTACAGCGGATGAAAGAAATAATGCAAGGGGTGAGATGAAATATGAAATTATTGAAGAAAATTTTAAGTATAAGGTTACTATATGTGTAGATAAGGATTATTTAAAGGATCCGAAAACAGTGTATCCTATAAAGATTGACCCAACAATTGAAGTTAGTTATAGTAGCAACACTACGGGAATAGAGGATGTTACAATAAATAGCTTGACAGGTTCGGATGGAAGTTCAGGCTCATTATATGTGGGAAAAAGAAGTGGATTTGGTGTTTCCAGAACACTTATGAAATTTCCTGGGTTAGAATTATCTGGAAGAAAGAGTGTTGAAATAAAAAGTGCAAATATACAGATAAGAGATTTGTTGTGTGAAAGTACACCAGTAACCGTGTTTTGTTATACATTTATGGGAAATGACTGGAAAGAATCAACTGCAAATTGGTCAAATGTTAGTCCTAATAGTATAGGTACAGAGAACTCAAGGAGAACAGTATCCTATGCAGAGGGTGTAAAGCAAAGTGTTGCTCATAGATATTCATTTGATATAACAAGTTATGTAAAAGCATTATCTGAAAAGCAATTTTCACAAAATAAAGGAATAATTTTTAAATTATCTACTACAGATGAAGCAAGTGGTACAAATAAGACATTTGCATCATTTAATAGAAGTTCCTACCGGCCAAGTCTATCGGTTACTTATGTTACACCTAATACAAAGAGTTGGATTAAAGTTAATGCTCAAGGAGGGCAATTTACAGGGAATGACCAATGCTGTGTATTTACAGTAGCTAGTTCTGGGACGTATAAGATTGAAACAGCACAGTATACAGGTTCTCCCTTACAGGATACCAAGATTCATTTATATTCAAGTACAGGAACATTAATAGCAAGTGGGGATAATGGTAATCTTAAACCGGGTTATCCAAACGATTTTTTAAATAGATATGGAAGTTTGGAAGTTAATTTAACAGCAGGTAGTACATATTATTTATACATAGTACAATATTACTATGTAATAGAAGGCACAAATATACGAAGGGTAACAGGAGAGATGACAACAGGAATAGATTGTCATTTGGCTATATACAAAAAGGGAGAGCTAATTGATAACGCATTTGATTATAGTTATATGAAAGATTATGTAAAGGTGAAGGATTGGGATAGTGCCGTAAACTGTTATGGGTATGCTCTTGATATTAAAACAAGCGGATGGCCATTTTCTTCTGATTTAGAAAAAGATGTAGATGCTTTTATGTTTAATCTAGGATATGTAAGAATTAGCAGCTATGCAACCAATTGTGTTATAGCATATGGAAAACAAAGTTCAGATAAAAATAAAAGTAAAATTAATCATTTTGCAAAGGTTACAAATGGAATAGTTACATCTAAGAATGGAAGCAGGGAAGTATTTCAGCATAGTAGTTATAATGCATATTATTCAGGATCAAGTTTTGAAGTACCAAAAGCTTTTTATATTAAAAAAGCTAGCATAAGTGTAAAGACAGTGAGTGGTTTGTTTAGTGAAAATGTTTTGAAATTAGATGCAAATCAGGATAAAATCGATACTAATGTTTTTAAAAATCTTGATTATGACTATAAATGTATGGTTTATGATATTATTAATGGTTTGGAACTAGAAGAGAATATGTACGGACATTTTGATAGACCAGAAGATAACTGGGAAGAGTATATGAAATTAAGCAAGTTAGGATTGGAAGCTATTCCATATATGCTATGTTATATAAAGGAATCTGAGAATAACAGTAAAATTGAAGGTTTTATTGTAGAGTGTGCCAACTATATGTTGGGATTTGACAAGATGAAAGGAAGTTTTGATGAAAATGGTGAATTCTGCAATGAATTGCTAGCATACACACCAAACTGGTATGCAAGACAATTATGGAAGTATGTTGGCTTAGAGTAGTGTGAAAAATGAGACTTGTTGTTTTCAACTTTATAAAGGAAAGGTGGTTTTATGAAGAAAAAATTAAAACTTATTGTATTGGGTATTATTGTTTTAAGTATAGTGTTAATGGTTTTTATAGTAGTAACAAAAAAAAGCAGTTCAGTTAATGGAAAAGATAATGTTAATGTAAACAGACCAATAGTAGAAAGTGTCCCTGATGAAAAACTAGTTATACCTCAGAATGATTATAATAATAGGTTGCCTAACCCACCAGGAATAATGTTTGATTATTACGAAGGATGGGAGAAGGTACAGATTGAAATCATTCATGGTGAAATAATGTTGGACAAAATAGAGGGCCCAGGATATGAAATTGTTAGTGTAGGAAATAAATATGAAATAAGTAAAGACAATCAGGAAGAAATTTATTTGATGCATGGAATAGAAGTGTATGAAAAATATGAAGGAGAAAGATTGTTTTATGCATATTTTACCTTTCTAGAAGATGAGCATATAGTGGCTCAGTCGCTTGTGGTAAGCAGAGAAGATATGGAAAAGACAATGAACGAAGTATATGATGGTGATTCAACTACTACTTATTATGCTATTCCAATAAAAGAGGTACAATACAAAAAAATAGATGGAGAATATCAAAATGTAACCAAAGAATATGCAGATGCTTGGCTTAAAAGTAATATGGAAGAGTATGAAATAAAAAAGGCAGTAGAAACGATACCAGAAAAAAGCCGATTTAAAATAATTGAAGATTATACTACAGATTATAAAAAAAATGCAAATGATGATAAAGTATATGAGTTGAAGGGGATAGGTATAGTATATGAAATAGAAAATGATAAACAGTATGTAGAAGCAGGAACAGATAATGGTCAGGTTGCGGTATGGAAAAAAGATTATTTAAAAATCAGTACAAATCAAAAAGTAGAACGATTATCAGGAACATCAATGATATGTTGGTTTGAATCAGATAACTTAGAAAAAGATAAATATAATGACCGTGTAGCATATCTTAGATTAACGTATAAAGAAAACCTTAAAGTTTTAGGATTAGCATTAATAAAGATAGAATATAAAGATGATACAAAAACATCATATACCACTCAAATAAAAGAAGTAGCATATAAATCAATTGATGGAAGAAGTCAGCCTATTTCAATCTTTACCGAAGAAGCTTGGTTTGAAAGAGCTATTAAAGAATTTGAGCAGGAAATAGCACCATAATTTCTAAATTTTAAATTTAATTTTATTAAAGAATAGAAAAAGTACTTGACAAGAGTACTTTTTTGCGTTAGAGTATGAATTGTTATTGAATTTAACGTGCTAAAGTTTAACGTGCTAAAGTTTAACGTAATGAAGCACAACGGTTTGACGTGGATAAGTTAATAACAAAACTTAAATACAGAAAGGTAGATATACAAAATGGATACAACAAATAGTGGAAGATTAGTATCATATCGTCCAGAAATTAAAGTAGTAGATTGTACACTTCGTGACGGAGGTCTTGTAAATAATTTTTATTTTACAGATGAGTTCGTGAAGGATTTATATAAAGCTAACGTAAAAGCGGGCGTAGATTATATGGAATTTGGA
>JAVBUL010000214.1:0-7971 GCA_031555415.1 Lachnospiraceae bacterium
AAAGTCCAGAATTAGGAAGTATTTCTTTATACAGAAAGAATGAGGATGTTTTAAGAGCCGTTTTTAATTAAAACTTGATATCATATTCAAATTATGATATTATATGACTATAAAAGGAGGCGCTGGATTATGGAGTCAATTAGACCATCTTCGGATTTAAGAAATCATTATAATGATATATCGAAATTGTGTAGAGAAGAAAAAAGTCCTGTTATTATAACAGTTAATGGGCGTGGAGATACTGCAATTATGGGATTGCAGGATTATTATCAAATGAAGTCAGAATTGGAACTGTTAAGAACACTTTCGGAAGCAGAAGAAGATGTTGTTAATGGCAGAGTTGCAGCTATGAAAGGTACATTTGATGATATAAGGAAATCACTAATGGAGAGAAAATAGATGCAATATAAAATAATTAGAACTGATAAAGCAGATGAACAGCTAAGGGAGATTATTTTCTATATTGCAGATGATTCGGAAAGTACAGATATAGCTTTGGATTATTTAAATAAAATAGAAAATTCTATAGATCGTTTGGGCGAATTTCCTTTATTAGGAACTGTTCCAAGATACTCGATTCTTCGTAAACAAGGATATAAAGTACTTATTGTAGGAAGACATTTAGTGTTTTATAAAGTAAATGAAGAAGAAAAAATAGTAACAATATATGCAATAGTAGATGGTAGGAGAGAATATCAAAACTTAATCTAAAAAAAGATTTGGCGTTTAGCCAAATCTTTTTGCTTCTTCTTCAGCATTTTTAAGAGCAATGTTAATAGCATTTTCTAATGCTTCGCCTTGTAAAACGTTTGTTAGTTCACAAGCAATAGTAGTGAAATCCGTTACACCAAAGAAACCAAGTATAGTTTTTAAATATTTACTTCCCATTTCCATGTTTGAAGCAGGAGGAGAAGAATACTCACCACCACGTGCGACTATATAAATTGCCTTTTTGTTTTGCAGTAATCCAACTGAACCAGATTCTGTGTATTTAAAGGTGATTCCTACAAATGAAATATAGTCAATATATGCTTTGAAAATTGCTGGAAATGATAGATTCCATAATGGTGCTGCAAATATATATTTATCAGCACTGGCAAATTCTAAAGCATAATCGCGTACATCAAAATTATTTCCTGAAAACATATCATCAAGATCACTATTTGTAAGGAAACGTATATCTTCATCATACAAGTCATGTGTTATAATTTCATCATTAGGGTTACATTTTTTATACTCCTCAATAAATCTTTCAGACATCCTAAAAGTTATTGATTCTTTATCTGATTTTGGGTTAGCTTTTACATATATTACTTTTGCCACAATAATTCCTCCGTAATAGATTTTGGTAAATAAATTATTTCCACCATTGGAAGAATTATGCAGGTATAGGTAATTTAAATTATATATTTTTTATTAAAAATTATAATTTAAATCGTATTAAATAAAATTTTATTAAATAATATCATAATATCACTATTTTATATAATGATACAGATTACACCGCCCTTACTATCATTAGTGATTTTTTGAATAGTTTCCTGCATTTTTGACTGTGTTTCGACAGAAAGTTTGTCGATTTTGGTCTGTATTCCGTCATTTACAATCTGATTAATTGTTTTTCCAAATATATTAGTATCCCAAATACCATCCTCACTCTTTGCAGAGTTTTCTTTAATAAATGTAATTAAATCCTTTGCTTGGTCTTCATCACCAACAATCGGAGCAATTTCAGTTAAGACGTTTGCTCTAATCATATGAATACTTGGAGCCTCAGCTTTGATTTTAACTCCATATTTAGGACCGTTTTTAATTACTTCAGGCTCTGCAAGGGTTATTTCGTCTCTGGCAGGCATTACAACACCGTAACCACCAGCCTTTACCGAATCAATAGCATCTTTTACTCTAACGAATTCATCTTTCATAGAAGATAGTTCCTTGATGGTATGAATAAGCTCATATTCATTTGTGATGCTTGCACCTGTAAGCTCGCTTAATGTTTCGTAATAGAATTGATTATCAATATCTAACGACATAGCAACAGTGCCTATAGAATAGTCTTTATTTGTGACTTTTATAAAGTTTATGTATGGACATTCGTTTTCAAAAGTGTCAGGATTTATCTGACTCATAGTTCTTAGTGACTTCACCTTATCTTTTATGCAGCTTATGATTGCTTGTTTGATAGGGTGTTCGTTGCTTAACATTTCAATCCATTTAGGAATGAAGAAATCAAGCTCTGTAATTGGAAACTCAAGCAAGCATTTTTCTAATATATTGTGTATATCTTCTATCTTTAGCTGTTGGCAGTTTACAGGCATTACAGTAACAGAATGCTTTTGTGCTATTTGATTAGCATATTGTTGGCTTTGCTCTGAAAAAGGTCTTTCGGAATTTAATAGTACAATGAAAGGCTTTCCAAGGGCTTTTAATTCGCTGATTGTAGTGTCTTCTGGTTCAATATAATCCTCTCTTGAGAAATCTCCAAAAGAACCATCGGCAGTAATTACAATACCAATAGTAGAATGGTCGTTAATTACTTTTTTAGTACCTATAGTAGCAGCTTTTGTAAATGGAATATCATAGTCAAACCAAGGGGTTTTTACCATACGTTCCTTGCCGTCTTCAATGTGCCCTACAGCACCGTTTGTCATATAGCCAACGCAATCAATAAGTCTTACTTTTACATTGGTTTCAGGATTAAGTGAAATTTCAGCAGCTTCCTTTGGAATAAACTTTGGTTCTGTAGTCATAATAGTCTTTCCTGCAGAAGATTGAGGAAGTTCGTCATTTGCTCGTTCCTTTTTGTTAGTGTCAACTATGTTTGGTAATATCATAAGGTCCATAAAACGTTTGATAAATGTTGATTTTCCACATCGCACAGGACCTACCACACCTATGTAGATTTCACCGTCGGTTCGTTCTTTGATATCGTTGTATAAATTGAAATCCTTCATATAAATAATCCTTTCTTTTAGAATTTATAGTTGTAGTAATCAAAGTATAGTTATAGAATAAATACTTTATTACTACAGTTATATTCATAAGGTTGGAAAATATATCAAAAATTTAGAAAAAAATCATACTAAAAATTCATCTATTGTGCTAAGATATAGATTAAGCCGGCTTGGCTATAACATTAACGAGAGGAAATAGAGTATACATGGGAGTAATAGGATATGCAATTATAATATTTGTATGTGTCGTATTTTTTGCAATACAGTCAGTCAATTTTAAGAAAAATAATTTAAAGAGAATGATTAAGCAAATAAACGAAGGGTGGGGTAAACGTCCTGAACGAGAGTACAAGTATGATGAGTACAATAGAATCAGATATTTTTTTGATAATTCACCGGTAAATGATAAAGGTTTCAAGATTGATGATATTACATGGAATGACTTATCTATGGATAATATTTTCAAGCTTTTAAATAATACAAATTCTTCAGCAGGTGAAGAATACCTTTATAAGCTATTAAGAACAGTAGATCACGATGAAGAAAGTTTAGAGGAGTTCGGTAAGCTTTCAGATTTTTTAAAAGATAATCCAGATTTAGCAAAAGAATTAGAAACTAAATTTGCTTTTATGGGAAGAACACGATCCATATCATTTTACGATTTTATTCATAGATTAAGTGACCTTGATAAAAGAACAAACTTCAAACATTATTTGTCTATAGCATTGTCATTTGTTGCAATCGGAAGTTTTTTTGTGAATCCAAGTTTAGCTATTTTTATAACGATATTTATTGTTGGCTACAATATGTTTTCGTATTATAAGGATAAGAATGAAGTTGAAGTTTATTTTGTATGTATAAATTATCTGGTTGGTTTGATGAGAAATTCAAAGGAATTAAGAAAATACATTAATTCAGCTAAATGTACTGATATTTTTTCAGAGTATGCAAAAAAGATTGATGAAAACTGTAGTAAGCTATCATATTTAAATAGAGGGATATTTTTAATATCTGGAAATTCTGTTAATGATTCGCTTGCTGATATTATACTTGAGTATGTTAGGATGATTTTTCATGTTGATTTAATTAAGTTTAATTCAATTGTAAGAAATACAATTGATAAGATTGAGTATATAGACGCATTATATGAAACTATGGGAAGAATTGAAGCGGCGATTGCAGTCGCGTCATTTAAAACTATGCTTCAAAATGAGTATGAATGTTTATGTAAACCTGTTATTACAAAGGGTGATAAGACTGTTGAATTTGAAGAAATGTATCATCCTTTGATTTCTGATGCAGTTAAAAATTCAATGAATAGAGAAAATTCAGTATTACTCACTGGTTCAAACGCTTCTGGTAAGTCTACATTCTTAAAAACGGTTGCAATAAACGGTATATTCGCTCAGACTATTAATTTAGCAACAGCGAAGAATTTCGTAGTATCAAGATGTCATATTTATTCTTCAATGGCATTAAGAGATGATTTGGAAAGTAATGAAAGTTATTATATAGTTGAAATTAAGTCATTAAAGAGAATTATCGATGCTGTAGAAAAAGATGATACTACAGTGATGTGTTTTATTGATGAGGTTCTTAGAGGAACAAACACAGTTGAGAGAATAGCAGCATCAAGTGAGATTTTAAAGGAACTTGCTAAGAAAGATACAATTTGTTTTGCGGCGACACATGATATTGAACTTACAAAAATATTGGAAAATGAATATCATAATTATCATTTTGAAGAAGAGGTAAAAAATGATGATGTTTTATTTAACTATCTTTTGAAAACAGGACCTGCAACTACAAGAAATGCTATTAAGTTATTAAAAGTAATAGGATATAATGATGATATAATTTCAGGGGCAACGAATAAAGCTTTGAATTTTTTAGATAAAGGAAATTGGGAGATTGTTAATTAGTTTTACACTTGTTTTACATTTGTGAAATTGCCTTGAAAAGTATACTTTTTTATGTTAATATTTAGGTACTTGTGACAAAAATACAGTCAAACGGAGGTTATTTATGGATTTATTACTAGGTAATGTACTTTGGTATAGTGGTTTGTTTATAGTTTTAATCGCAGTAGCGGTAGCGGGTGTATTTGTGGGTAAGACGTTAAGAGTAAGAAAAGATAATAAACAAGAAAGGTAGCCAGAGGCATTATATATCATGGAGAAATTAGGAGTAAATGAATTACGTAGAAGATATTTAGAATTCTTTGAGAGTAAGGATCATTTAAGAATGAACAGCTTTTCATTAGTACCACATAATGATAAGAGCTTATTATTAATAAATTCAGGTATGGCACCACTTAAGCCATATTTTACAGGTCAGGAAATTCCACCTAGAAAACGTGTAACTACTTGTCAAAAATGTATTCGTACGGGAGATATTGAAAACGTAGGAAAAACAGCAAGACATCTTACATTTTTTGAAATGTTAGGAAACTTTTCTTTTGGAGATTATTTTAAGACAGAAGCGATTGAGTGGTCATGGGAGTTTTTAACTAAAACTCTTGGTATGGATGAAAATAAACTCTACCCATCTATTTACTGTGAAGATGAAGAAGCTTTTAAAATTTGGACAGATATTATAGGTGTACCGGCAGAAAAGATAACTAGATTTTATAGAGATGCAGACGGTAAGTGTGATAATTTCTGGGAGCATGGTGCAGGTCCTTGTGGTCCATGTTCAGAGATTTATTATGATAGAGGAGAGCAGTATGGTTGTGGACAGCCGAATTGTAAGGTGGGTTGTGAATGTGACCGTTTCATGGAAGTATGGAACAACGTATTTACACAGTTTGAAGGCGATGGAAAAGGTAATTATACTGAATTATCGCAGAAGAATATTGATACAGGTATGGGACTTGAAAGACTTGCAGTTGTTATGCAGGATGTTGGTTCTGTATTTGATATTGATACTATGAAGGCTATAAGAGATAAAATTTGTGAATTTGCAAATGTTACTTATAATTTAGATGCTAAAAAAGATGTTTCAATAAGACTTATTACTGACCATATTCGTTCATCAACATTTATGATTTCAGATGGTATAATGCCTTCTAATGAAGGAAGAGGATATGTTCTTAGAAGACTTATCAGAAGAGCAGCAAGACATGGAAGATTACTCGGAATTGAAGGAAAGTTCCTTTCAAAGCTTAGCGAAACCGTTATTAATGAGAGCAAAGACGGTTATAAGGAATTAGACGAAAAGAAAGAGTTTATATTTAAAGTTCTTTCAGAAGAAGAAAATAAGTTTAATAATACAATAGACCAAGGCTTAAGTATTTTATCAGATATGATGGAGGAACTTAAGAAAGATAGTTCAAATATCCTTTCAGGGGAAAATGCGTTTAAATTATATGATACATACGGATTCCCAACTGATTTGACAGCAGAAATCCTTGAAGAAAAAGGATATTCTCTTGATGAAACAGCATTTAATGCTTGCATGGAAGAGCAAAGACAAAAAGCAAGAAATGCTCGTAAGGTAACAAATTATATGGGAGCAGATGCTACTGTATATGAACAGTTAGATACATCTCTTACAACTGAGTTTGTAGGATATGAAAACATTGTAATTGATTCAAAAATCACAGCACTTACAACAGAATCAGAAATCACAGAAGCTTTGGCAGATGGAGATACAGGTACTATCATTGTGGAAAAAACACCTTTTTATGCTACTATGGGTGGTCAAGAAGGCGACAAGGGTATTATAAAGGTTTTGGATTCTGAGTTTGAAGTAGTAGATACTATAAAGCTTTTAGGCGGAAAAGTAGGACATGTAGGAAAAGTTATTAAAGGTATGATAAAGGTAGGAGATATTGCAACTTTATCAGTAAATAATGATAGCAGAGCGAATACATGTAAGAATCATAGTGCAACACATTTACTTCAAAAGGCTTTAAGAATGGTGCTTGGTTCACATGTTGAACAAGCAGGTTCATTTGTATCAAAGGAAAGATTACGTTTTGACTTTTCACATTTCCAAGCTCTTACAAAAGAGGAGATTGAAAAAGTTGAAGATATCGTAAATTCAAAGATTGGTGAAGCATTAGAGGTTATAACAGAAGAAAAATCAATTGAAGAAGCAAAAAAATCAGGAGCAATGGCACTTTTTGGAGAGAAGTATGGCGAAAAAGTTAGAGTTGTATCTATGAAAGATTTTTCTGTTGAATTGTGTGGTGGAACACATGTAGCAAATACAAGTCAGATAGGTATGTTTAAGATTATTTCTGAGACAGGTATTGCAGCAGGTGTAAGAAGAATTGAGGCATTAACATCAACAGGTGTTTTAAAATATTACGCAGAAATCGAAAAAGAACTTAATGAGGCTGCAAATGCAGCTAAGTCAGAGCCGTCGGCTTTGGTTAAGAAAATTGAAACTATGCAAGAAGAAATTAAGCAGCTTCATAGTGAAAATGAAAAGCTAAAAAGTAAAATGGCAAATGACTCACTTGGTAATGTAATGGATCAAGTTGTTGATATTAAAGGAGTCAAGTTCTTAGGAGTAAAAGTTACAGGCGTTGATATGAATGGATTACGCAATCTTGGAGATCAGTTAAAGGGTCAAATTAAAGAAGGTGTAGTACTTATAGCATCAGCAGATGGAGATGACAAAGTAAGTTTACTTGCAATGGCAACTGATGAGGTCATAAAATTAGGTGCACATGCAGGAAATCTTATAAAAGCTACAGCGGCTATAGTTGGTGGCGGCGGTGGTGGAAAGCCTAATATGGCGCAAGCAGGTGGAAAAAATCCGGCTGCAATAGATGAAGCTTTAGAAAAAGCAAAAGAAGTTTTATCATCACAAATAAGGTAAAAAGAGGATTTTACAAATTAGGGAGGATTTTTTAATGACAAGCAAATTTAAGAGATTGTTTGCCGCCATGTTGATTTTGGTTACTGTACTTACAACATCAATGGTAACGTTTGCAGCAGACAAAAACGAAGATGGTATTTAAGGGTATAAGGGAGTTGTATTTTTAACTTAGTCCGATAATGTC
>JAVBUL010000256.1:0-2523 GCA_031555415.1 Lachnospiraceae bacterium
ATCGAAATTTGTTTTTAGGTTGTGCATCTTGCTTTAATCTATTTGAATTCTGTTCTTTAGCGATTACAAAATACAAATTATTAGGCTTATGCACAACTTTTTATGACACTTTCTTATCCATTTTTAATTCCGCCAACGGGTGTATATAATACCATTTCTTCCGGCGCTATATAGTCCTAATGAGTTCGTTGATCGCGAAAAAATAGCTGATGGATTAGATGCTCCCAAATACCCATATCCTCTTTCTGTAATCAATAGTTTATTATTTACATAGCATCCTAAAATATCTTCTCCAGTTTGTGTTTCGGGAGGCAGGGATGGCGGGTCTTCGTCGCAACAGGCGGCGCCTAAAAAGATGGTGAGCAGAAAGGTTAGTAGTAATTTTATTGTTCTCATTAAATTTAAAAGTTGGTTATTAGTCAGTTATAGAATTATCTGTAATTATATTCTTCCTCCTTTTTGAGGTTATGGCTTATTTATTTTTCTGTAAATAGTGTGGTTTGCAATGTACGGAAATTATTTTTAATAACAAAGGGAAAAGACTGTAAAAACACTCGTGATTGGCTGTTTTTTTTTACAAGCAATAATATATCTGTTGTTGTCATGTCAATGGTAAATGTAGAGTTCACATCCCAATTTTGCGTACCGGAATTAGATGTTTTTTGAAGGAAATTGTGAACCGATGGAAAAATAGCCGGGGAGGAATGAAGAAGCAGAAACGCAAAAACTATAAGAAGATAGAATCATTTTTATTATTTGTGAATTATTGTAAAAGAATAGAAAAGCCACTTGATTTTAATCAAAATGCAGGAGTTGAAATAGAGTGTGAATTATGTTATAAAACATATAATCGTATAACTTATTGTTTTGTAGTGATTTATATTTTGTATTGTTGAGTAGATGTTGAGTATTTTATTCCTTGAAATTGAATTTTTGTGTGCCGTTTTTTTTGTTTAGGTGCCTATTCTCCTTCTAACTTTGCATTGTGAATTTTTACACAAATTAACGAATGAATTTACATAAATTAACAGTTTATATATTGAATCTTTAAACTTTTGAATGATGAAGAAGAGAAAATTACTTGGTTCCTTTATTTTTTTAGCATTGGGATTATTTGGTTCCCAAGAAATTGGGGCGGTAGAATATGGTTCTTGTATTGGTACCAACAAGTCATTAATAAAATATATAAATGGAGCGTCGGAAGGTGTATTGCCTATTGAGAATGAAATTAATTACAAAATAGTTAGTTTAGGTAATAAATTTTGTATTGAAGTTAAGTTGAATAATAATGCCTTTTTTTGGCCTGACGGTCAATCTAATCTATGTCTATATTCGAATGTAGACGATAACAATCCAGTGATTAAAAATTTCCCTGTTTTCCCCGGTAATGTTTCGGAATTTCAATATGTCTTTGAAAATATGACAGAAAGTTTCAGTTACCTGACCCTCCGTCCCCGTGCTAATTTTATGTCCATACCAGGGGCGGGGAATGGAACTTTTGAGACAGAACTAATTCCCTATAATAGAACGTTGTCGAATAGTAAAAATGTGAATGATACTGATGTTCCTGTATTAGGCGATTTATCATATGCTTCTACTGATAACAGTGTTACTTTGGTTTTGGATGCTACAGATGACTCCGGAGAGGTATTTTACTATGTCAGGGAAACTGTGACGGGAGTTGATAATATTTCTCTCACAAATACGATAACATTCTCTCAATTGACTCCTGGTAATAAGTATAATTTTGTCGTAACAGCAATCGATTTTTCAGGAAATGAGAGTGTTGTCAAAACTGTTTCTGCAAAAACTACGGGTACTAAACCTGTGTTTGTAGCGGGCAATGTTGCTCTAAATAAGAGATCGTATGCTTCTTCTATAGAAAATGAAGGAATGCTTGCTTCTAATGGAAATGATGGTGATTCTAGTACGAGATGGGCTAGTTTAAAAGAAGATGGTCATTGGTGGTATGTCGATTTAGGATATATTTATAATATTAATAAGGTTTCTATCAACTGGGAAGGTGCTTATGCCAGGAAATTTCAGATTCAAGTAGCGACAGAGATTGGATCTTGGAGGGAAGTTGTTTCGAAGGAAAATTATACTGTAAATCCGAATATGTTTGTTGACTATGAATTTGAAGAAACTCAAGCTCGCTTTGTGAAAATAAATTGCGAAGAAAGAGCTACGATATGGGGAAATAGTTTTTATGAATTTCAAGTATATGCTACCGGTTATTATTTAGAGCCATTCTTTGTTACGGGAGAAATTTCTGCTGAATTATACACTGTGGATCATGGAGATATAATCTTTAGAGAAAATGGACAATTGACTCTTCCTGAGGGTGAAACTTTGATTGTCAACGGCATCGTCAAAGTAGAAAAAACATTCGAAAAAATCTCTTCCGGGAGGACCCAATGGTATGCTATCGGTTTTCCATTCAATATCGCTCAGGTAGACGGATACGCTGCGTTCGACGGTGAGCCTCTCGAATCCGACCGGAACCTGAATGCATGGAATCCC
>JAVBUL010000163.1:0-5773 GCA_031555415.1 Lachnospiraceae bacterium
CACATGTGAAGAACCTATTATAAAATCAAACTTAGCCTTACTTAAAAATGTTTCTCTTGACTCTACCCCATCCGCTTCAAGTCCAAGCTCTATTCCAACCTGTAGATTTATCTTGTTTTTATACTTTTCTTTATATTCTGACATTATACTAAAATACTTGGTTGGGTCAACAGTAAATAAACCATCCATATATTCAAAATCTTGATGGTCTGTTATTGCAAGATATTTCATTCCCTTTTCTATGGCTGAATGAATAACCATATCTATATCAGCTTCACTATCAGCTGAAAATCTTGTATGCACATGGAAATCGCTTATCATACTTTTAACCTAATTTCCTTCCCATTAGTACACCCATTGCCGATGCCATCATTAGACCTCTAGTCCAACCACTTGCATCACCTAAACAATGAAGTCCTTTAACATTTGTATTTAGTTCTGTATCCATTTTAACCTTATTACTGTAAAACTTAAGTTCTGGTGAATATAATAATGTTTCTGTTGATGCAAATCCCGGAACAACATGGTCAACTGCCTGTATAAAATTAATAATATTAGTCATTGCCCTATATGGCATTGCCGCTGTTATATCTCCTGCGACTGCATCTGGCAAAGATGGTTTTACATTCGAACGACTAAGTTCTTTTTCCCATGTACGTTTTCCGTCAAGAATATCTCCGTATCTTTGAACTAATATTTGACCTGAACCCAGCATGTTCGTAAGCTCACCAATCTTCTGAGCATACTCTATTGGCTGATTAAACGGCTCTGTAAAATTATGCGAACACAATATCGCAAGATTTGTATTATTTGACTTTTTCTCTTTATATGAATGTCCATTTACAACAGCTAAATCGTTATCATAATTTTCTTGACTTACAAATCCGCCCGGATTTTGACAAAATGTACGTACCTTATTTTTGAATGGTTTTGGATATCCGATAAGCTTAGACTCATATAAAACATTATTAACATCTTCCATAATTTCATTTCTTACTTCTACTCTCACACCAATATCAACTGTTCCCGGTTTATGAGCAATATCATATTTTGCACATATTTTTTCCAACCAATCAGCACCTCTTCTACCAGCTGCTATAACTATTTCATCAGCAAAAACTTCAGTTTTTTCTTCTTTTTGCCCTTTTTCAATTACAACACCTATACATCTATCTTCCTTTAAAATAATATCTGAACAATTATAGCCAAACATTATTTCAACACCATTATTAATCAAGTAATTTTCAATGGATTGGTATATTTCTTGTGCCTTTTCTGTTCCTAAATGTCTTATAGGACAATCAACTAATTTAAGCCCTGCATTAATGGCCCTTTTCCTAATATCCTTTACCTTTTTATCTGCTGAAACTCCTTCTACCTTCTCATCAGCTCCAAATTCCAAGTATATATTATCAGTATAATTAATAAGCTCCTGTGCAAAGTCCTCACCTACCAGCTCAGGGAATTCACCTCCTACTTCATAACTTAATGACAATTTTCCGTCCGAAAACGCCCCTGCCCCTGAAAACCCTGTCGTAATATTACATGGTTTACAATTAATACATTTATTTGTCTTACTTTTAGGACAGCTTCTGTTTTCAATTGCTTTTCCTTTTTCAATCATAAGAATCTTTTTACTACTTTTATTTTTTATCATTTCCATTGCAGTAAATATACCTGCCGGTCCTGCACCTACTATAACTACATCATACTTCATATTTACACGCTTCCTTTCCATACAAACTTATTTTTCTATTTACTATTATATCCAACTACTGATTTTTTTTCAATGACAATAGTATGAAATAACCCGCTAAATTAGTACCATGGTTTCCACATAAAAAATCATGTACGAACTAAAAATTCGTACATGATTTAAACTATAACTACTTATTGATTTTTATTTCGTTCCCCATATTGATGTATCATGTCCAATTACAGTAAATGTCATAACTTCTTCATGATTTTTTGATTCATTAAACTGTTTGAAGAATACACCTTTATAGGTATTCCCTGCACTTGTTTTTAATGTTACGTATTGTTTATTATAAGTCCAAGTTCCTGTCATTGAGCCTGACATAGTTCCATCTGCATTTAATGTTATTGACTGTGTTGACAGCATTCCTACATTCGCTGTTAATGAGCTTGTTCCCATATTTACCATCTCATATTTTCCAGCCATCTCATTCATTGTATATCCTGTTGTCGAAATCTTACTTCCTAAGTTTTCATATACTGCTGTAACAAGCCATCCATCTTCATTTAAAAACTGTTGATGTACTCTTACTGCATGCCATTCATTACCAAGATTAAATCTAGTATGGTATATTAAATATCTACTTCCATCACTATCAATAAAAGCTGAATTATGTCCAGGTGATTTATAACCTTTTTGTGCATTTGCAGTGTTTGTAGAAAGACTTGAAAAAGTATAGTTACCCATTAATTTAATTCCTATTCCATCTCTATTTGAGCCTGTCGCATTTGCTCTTGTTCCATCAAAGTCTGTATACGTACCGTCTATATTTTTAGAACGGAATAATCTTATTTGATATCCTCCATCTACGCCTAACCAGCCATATGATACATAAAGATAATAATATCCTGCATCTTTATCATATACTATATAAGCGCCTTCACCTTGTGCTCCTACCGCTCCCGAGATTTTCTTTCCAAAGTAAGGGTCTGTTGTAGGATTTGACATGTTATCCGATGTTGCATATTTAACTTTATAATCTCTTAAACCTGTTGACTCGTCTAGTTCAAAAATCCATATTCCACCTGACCATGAACCATAACACATCCACAACTTTCCATTTGCATCATATGTTACAGAAGGATCTATTGCATGAGGTCCTGTTGAAGCATTCCATGTACTGCTTGCTGTCACTCCATTAATCCATTGCCTTCCTGAAGTTACATTATATGTTAACTTCCTTGAAAAGTTAGTATCTCCTGTTGCTTTAACATAATCAGTCTGTGTATAAGAATATGTAGCCGAATCTGTAAATCCTGAGTATACTACTTCCCCTACATAAGTCCAATTTCCTTCAAGTGAATCTGCTGTAAGTAATACTATTGATGAATTCCATGAACGTCCATTGATACTCATATACATACACCATTTTTTCATAGTAGTATTATATATAACATCCGGTGCCCACATATTACCTGCCGGGTCGTACTGACTGTCTCCATTATCAGACCAATCAAATGCCTTTGCAAATAATGTTCTGTAATCTCTGTTTATATTATTAGTAAATGTTGTCCAATTTTGTAAATCATATGATTTTGCAAATGCTAAATGTGAACCAAATATGTAATAACACTTTTTGCCACTATTATCTGTTCCTACTATGATTGAAGGATCATGAACACTTACTCTCTTTGATATTGCAGTTCCTTTTATAGTACTGTCTGTATTATTTGATGTTCCTGATTTCGTTGTTGCTTGTGTTGTAGTATTATTCTTTGTATTATTACTACTTGTAGTATTACTATTTGCATTATTATTATTATTCGTATTATTATTTATACTGCTATTTGTTGTTCCGTCTTTAGTGCTTCCATCTTCTGTTGAATCATCTTCTTTTGTATCACCTTCTAATGTTGTATCACCCTCAGACGTTTCATCAGACTTTGATGTATCATCCGATTTATCTGTATCATCTGTATTGTCTGTATCGTCTATATCACTTGTATCATTCTCATCTTTATTATCACTTACTGTTGTAACATCTTTCTCCTTTGAATCATCCTTTTTACAACCTGCTATTCCTCCCAAAACAAGTATTACTACCATTAATAATGATATAATACCTTTTAAATAGTACTTCTTCTTAAGCAAATTTGCTCCTCTTTTGCTTGTTTGCTTTACCATGTTATCTTCTCCATTCTTTTCTATTTGCGTATTAACCATACCTATAAAACATTATACTATATATAAGCATTAAAACCAACACAAAAATCTTATTTAAAATTATTCTCCACACCGCATTTCTATAACTTGAGCATTTTCTGCCTTTAATGCAATATAAAAATAGGAAAATCAACTATAATTCACCCATTTATCTACTATACTTTGTAAAATAAAACTAATGCGTAAAAATACTAAAACTTTTTACGCATTATTAGTTCGTCGCTATGCGACGAATCTTCTCATTATATTTTTTTATTTAGGAAAAAATGCTCTGCATTCTTTCGAAGTTCGTCGCTATGCGACGAATCTTCTATTCACTCCAATTATGATACACCGCCTGAACATCGTCATCTTCATCAAGTAAATCAAGTGTTTTAGTTATCTTCTTAATATCCTCATCTGATGTAAGTTCAACATAATTTTGAGGAACCATAGTAACCTCAGCTTGTGCCATAGCTATTTTATTAGCTTCCAACACTTCTCTTACTGCACTAAAATCATCAGGCTCTGTTAATATTTCAAAGCTATCTTCTTCTTCACTAAAATCGCTTGCACCTGCATCTAAAGCTAACATCATAAGCTCATCTGAATCACCATCATATTCTTCTTTATCAATAATAATCTGACCTTTTTTATCAAACATATAAGAAACACAACCTGGTGTTCCTACATTTCCACTACCTTTTGTAAAAGCATTTCTTACATTTGCCGCTGTTCTATTTTTATTATCTGTAAGTGCATCAACAATAATAGCTGTGCCGTTTGGTCCATATCCTTCATATGTAACAACTTCGTAGTTTACACTATTTGCATCACCTGCTGCCTTTTTAATACCTCTGTCAATTGTATCGTTTGGCATATTATTTGCTTTTGCCTTTGCAATAATATCTCTAAGCTTATTATTATTGGCTGGATCTGCTCCACCCTCTTTTACTGCTACTGCAATTTCTCTTCCGATAATTGTAAAAATCTTTCCCTTCGCAGCGTCGTTTTTCTCTTTTTTATGTTTAATATTTGCAAATTTTGAATGTCCTGACATTTATTTTATTCTCCTATCTGCGCGTAGTTTGCGCTCTTTCTCCTATTCTACTGTTCTTTCAAAATAACTCTTACAAGCTCTATCATCTTATTCTTCACTGATAACACCTTAAATCTATAATCTTCTATTTCAATCTCCGGCATCTCATCTTCTGAAGGAATTCTATCTAACTTAGATATCAAATAACCATTTAGAGTATCATACTGTTCTTCCTCAAAATTCAACTCTAAAGTTTCACCTAATTCATCAAGAGTTGTCATTCCTTTTACAATATAAACTCCTTCAGATTCTAAAACAATGTTATTTTCTTCCTCATCATACTCATCCATAATATTTCCAACGATTTCTTCCAATATATCTTCCATCGCAATAATACCTGCTGTTTGACCATACTCATCAACAACTACTACCATATGGCTTTTACTTCTTTGCATATCTTCAAAAATCAAATCAATACTACGAGTCTCTGGTACAAATTGAATTTGCCTTACTAATCCTTCAATATCCTCTATCTTTTTACTTACATTAGTATTTCTACAATAATTAACCATTGCATCTCTAAGATGCAAAACTCCAATTACATTATCAATATCATCTTTATAAACCGGAAATCTTGAATTATTCTCATTAAGTATATACTTAACGGCTTCTTCTAATGTCCAGTCACCATCTACAGCTAATATATTCTTTCTATGTACCATAATATCTGAAGCCATCGTCCCATCAAGTTCAATGATATTCGATATCATCTCTGCTTCACTTTCTTCAAGGACTCCTTTTTCCTGACCTTCGTTTACAATAGAAATAATCTCTTC
>JAVBUL010000124.1:0-2606 GCA_031555415.1 Lachnospiraceae bacterium
AAAACAAGTGAAGGTACAGATAATTGAAGAAAATCTGTATGTGTATTATAACATGAATTTAGTAGTTGTACACACTAAAAGTAAAAAACCAGTAAATTATATAGCAGAACATTATGAAGCATTAGCAAAGCTAACCTTTCCAAGTAAAGATCAAGAGGAAATAACAAAGCGTAGCAAACAAAATTTAGAACAATTGGAGGTATATAATGAACAGCTACAGACAGTTAGAGGATAATTTAGATAGATTGAAAATGCCACAGTTTAAGCTGTTTTTGGATGAATATATAAAAAGGATAAATGAAAATAAAATAAGTGTAGTCGAAGCATTAACAGAATTAACAGGAAAGGATTTAGAGCTAAAGGAATATAATGCAGCAAATGCAATGGTAAAAGTGGCGGGATTTCCACATCTAAAAGAAATAAAAGACTTTGACTTTGAATTTCAGGCGAAAATAAATAAACAGCAATTCTTAGACTTTGAAACCCTAAGATTTATAGATAAAAATGAGAATATACTGTTAATAGGTAATTCAGGAGTAGGAAAGACCCATTTAGCAACAGGGATAGGTATAAGTGCAGCAAAGAGAAGAATAAGTACATACTTTATAAAATGTCATGAATTAATACTCCAACTAAAAAGGGCTTATTTAGAAAATAGATTGGAGGACAGATTAAAGCATTTTGGCAAATATAAACTATTGATAATAGATGAAATAGGATATCTACCGATAAATGATAATGATGCAAAGCTATTCTTTCAATTAATAGATCGAAGATATGAAAAGAAAAGCACAATAGTAACAAGTAATATAGCATTATCAAACTGGAATGAAATATTTCAAGATACAATGCTAGCAAGTGCAATACTGGACAGGCTAATACATCATGCAAGTATAATAACAATAACTGGAAATTCATATCGAACAGCAAGTGCATTATCTAAAAAAGACAAGAGTAATTGATTATATACACTTACGAATCAAAAATAGATTGTGCACAACAGACGTGCTAATATACATTAAGCAACCTATACAATCAAGTGAATAAAAGTATAAAAAAGCAGATGATACTTGTAATGTTATTCCAATAACAAGGAAGGAAAGAGATGGGATTCTTCACAAAAATGTACATAGATATTTAAGCAAAAATGTGCATTTGGGTATAGATATTTATATAGCACATTGACAACATAATATAGATAAAGAATGCGTCGGTATCCGCATTGAAAAGTGGTTCAAGTTCTATTTTCTTTGTGGTATAAAAAACATACCGTGTAGAGAAAAACAGGAAAACATGGAGTGTTGTCTGTACTTGTAGGAATCATAAAATATACAACAGCAAGGAGAAAGGTCAAATGGAACATTATTATATAAACCAATGGCATAAGGAACGACTAAAAGGTCTGATTGAGGATGACAGTATGAGGTATGGTGATGCGGAACGACTCTGCCTATTTTATATCATTGCAGGAAATGAAAGCCTGTATAAGAGGTGTAGGGCTCTTTATGATTTTGAAGAACACTGTATCATAGATTGCATAAAAGAGCGAATGGAAGATTTTTCTTCTGGGCTTCTATCTTTGATAAAGCTTGGCTTCAACCTTTATAATGGGTATAGAGGTAATGATATGACCCCACTGGATCTGTTTTGGAATCTGGATGATGTAAACAGGCAGCTGGCGGAGAATGCCATTCATTTACGCTTCAACAGTCACGTATGACATGAAACAGTTTCACAGTCCAAGGGAAAAGGTTTTAAATAGGGGGGGTTACAAACGGATATTCTTTGTAAAAAACAATAAAGCTATTTGTAGAAAACAGCGATAACGAAAGAACGTTGGTAAGGACATTCAAATAAAAAAACAAGGTAACAAGAAGACCTCACATCTGATGTATGAAAAACAGCTGGCGCTGAGTTTTTCAACATGACGATGAGGTTATTAGTTAGCGACAAATGATGATAAAGAAATATAAGGGGAATCCAATATGCTGGATTTTGTTTGCCGAGAAGTGTTGAAAATTAAATGCCGAATTTTGCTGTAAAGTACTTGCTATTTACAAAAGACAAGAGTAATTGATAACATACACTTACGAGCCAAAATAGATTGCACACAATCGACGTGCCACATACATTAAGTTAATCAAAACAAATAAGTGAATGAAAATACAAAAAAGCAAACAAAATATGCAATATCACTCAAGCAACAAGAAGAAAAAGAGGGGGACTTCTTCACAAAAATGTACATAGTTATTTAAGCAAAAATGTGCATTTGGGTGGTTCTTTCCAAATTTACTTGAATTTATTTTGCTAATGTAATATAATATAATGATATAAAACAAAAAGGAAGCTAATTATATGAATGAATTTATTAAACTCTTAGATGAAAATTTAAATTGTGAAAACTATAAAATTAAGACTGATCGGTGTATTATTAATGTTGCCTCTAATAGGACCAAAGTAGAATGCCCCTTTTGTAAGCATTTGTCTTCAGAAGTACATTCTACTTATCAGAAGGCAATTCAAGATCTTCCAATACAAGGTAAAAAAGTAACTATTTTATTAAATAATCGCATAATGTTTTGCAATAATTCAGATTGTTCTCATGC
>JAVBUL010000079.1:0-5987 GCA_031555415.1 Lachnospiraceae bacterium
ACTTTCATCTACTACATAATATACTTTATTAGCCAGAATTCTAAATGCGATTGTCACTTCCCCGTCATGTGTTGGTTCACATTTTAATGCTGCACCAGCTGTAGGTATTTTGTCTGCTCCTACTGTCGGATTTGTACCTGAAGTAACAAATCCTTCATACGTAACCCCAGCAATAGCTTGAGTTTCTGTACTATACGTCAAATTACCAAGTACAGACATATTACCCTGACCTGCATATGATGTTCCTGTAGTAAGCCCCTGTGCCAAGTCGACAGTAGTTATTGTACTTGTCTCAGCAGCATCAGCAATTATCGGCTTTACATTATCGTTAAATGGTAAAATTCCAATTATCATAAATGTTACCATTGCCATTGCGATTGCCCTTTTAATCATTTTACTATTCACGAATCATATTCCTCCTATTTTAATTACTCATGTCTATTCTTATCCAATTTCATTAAAATAGACTGCATTCTAATTAACATTATAGCTCATGTCTTTCTAATATTCAAGAAGAGATACGTCAACACAACGTATCTCTTCCTGTTTAAAAATTTATCCAAAGTTAATCTTTTACTGCTTCTATCAAATTAACATTGACAACATTATTTATTCTATAATTTTTTTCTCCATCTTCTATTATCTCCTCATCTTCGACAATTTCTTCAAGCTCTCCTTCATACTCAATTTCAATAATATCTCCTATACCAAATGAGAAATCTGATATCACCTTTTTTTCTGAATGTTTAGAGTAATAAGTTACATATATAACTTTACCGTCCTTTTTTTCATCTACCTTAACTGTTATTCTACTTCCATCGGGACCATCTTCAATATCATTTTCAAAATAACAATTTGCAAATGAATATACAGCCCCTGTGATTGTATTCGTTTTATTAGTTTCTTTATTTACACTATTTGCATCCTTATTTCCACAAGCACACACTCCGAACAGTATCGTTATAAATAATATATTTAAAAAGCTTCTTCTCATTTATATCTCTCCCTTATTTATATACACAAACACCATCATAGTTGTTTCATCAATATCATCTTCTGTTACAACATCAAGTATTTGAGAGCAATATATTGATTCATTTGACTCATACCCAAAATATCCTAAAGTTGCACCTATTTCTGTATAATATTCATACTCTTCTGAATCATTTGCATTATTACTTTGCCCTGCATAAACACTTGTAACATCACCTAAACTTAAAAATACAATTGTAACACATAAAACTATACACCATACTTTTTTCACTCTGTCCATCTTTACACCCATACCTTTCCGATTTGAAAACAAAGTCTTCAACATTTTTACTTAATCTAAAATAATTCAAAATTGTTCCCGCAAAAATTGCTTTATAGTTCATCTTTAGCTTAATCTATTATTCTTGCAAAGTTCGACTTTAGTGGAACTTTTTTTACCTCCTTCTCTTTTTCACCTCTCTTTCTACATATAAATCTGTTATACTCGTCAAATGAATCTTCTCCCACCAAAAAACAGGCTTCCCTTAGGAAACCTGTTTTTTATAAATTGACACATACAACTTTATATTTCACATTCAAACATTTCCCAATTAATACCAAATTAACACATTCTTTTCTTTTTGTCAAGCATTTGTAACTTCATTATTAAATCCGTAAACTTTCCTTGCAACATCCACACTCTCCTTAGCATCCTTTGCATAAAAATCTGCCCCAATTTGTTTCGCGTACTCAGGTGTTAAAACAGCTCCACCTACAACCACCTTACAATCAACGTTATTTTCCCTTAACAAGGCAATCGTCTTTTCCATTGAAACAAGTGTTGTTGTCATAAGTGCTGATAATCCCACAAGCTTAACTTCATGCTTTATCGCCGCATCTACTACAGCTTGATATTCTACATCCTTACCTAAATCTATCACTGTATATCCATAATTTTCAAGAAGAACCTTTACAATGTTTTTTCCTATATCATGCACATCCCCTTTAACTGTTGCAAGAACAATCTTCCCCTTACTTACCGGCTGTTCACTAGACTTAGACATATTTTCCTTAATAACATCAAAACATACCTGTGCTACACCTGCCGATAGTATTAATTGAGGAAGATACACTTTCCCTTGTTCAAATAATGAACCTACCTTATCAAGTGCCGGTATTAAAACACCATTTACAACCTCCATAGATTCAGTTCCTGTATCCAACAATTCCTTAGTATAACGACTTCCTTCAGCTTTCAAACCGCTTTCTATAGCATGTAATAACTTTGATTTCACATCAGTTCCTTCGGACTTTTCCTCTGATTTTGCATTAGTCACACTTACCGATGTTTTCATCACTACATCAGCATAATTCTTTATAAATTCCATCGAATCCCTATCATACCCTTTCAAAAGCTTAAATGCCCTAAAAGCACCTGTCATAGATTGTATGTTAGGATTCATTATCGGTAAATCTAAACCTTTTTGTAGTGCCATCGTTAGGAATGTATGATTAACAAGCTCTCTGTTTGGAAGTCCAAATGATATATTTGACACTCCAAGTACTGTTTTTAAACCAAGTTCGTTTTTAACTGCTTCTACAGCCTCAAGTGTTTCCACTACTCCATCCTGCTCTGCTGATGCAGTAAGAGTAAGGCAATCTATTATTAAATTCTCCTTTGGAATACCGATTTCCAAGGCTCTATCCATTATTTTTCTTGCTATCTTTATTCTCGCTTCTTTTGATTTTGGAATACCATCCTCATCTAGCGTTAAGCACACTAAACAAGCACCATACTTTTTAATAAGTGGTAATATACTTACTAAAGATGCTTCCTCGCCATTTACAGAATTTACAATAGGCTTTCCGCTATACACTCTAAGTGCAGCCTCTAAAACCTCCGGTATAGTTGAATCTATCTGTAATGGAACATCAACTACCCCTTGCAATGACTTAATAACATTGACCATCATTTCTTTTTCATCAATACCGGGAAGACCAACATTTACATCCAAAATTTCTGCACCTGCTTCAATCTGCTCAATCGCTTGATTTAATATATAATCAATATCATTATTAAGTAAAGCTTCCTTAAACTTCTTCTTACCTGTAGGATTTATTCTCTCACCAATAATTCTTGGTTCATCAATCATAACTGTTTTAGTTGCTGAACAAACTGCTGTATACGCAACCTTTTCTCTATCAACTGATTTAAAATCAAAGCCCTTTAATTCTTTACTTAACTTAGAAATAAACTTTTCGTTTGTTCCACAACATCCACCAAAAAACTTTACTCCAAGCTTTGCCATCTCTAGCATATACTTAGAAAAATCTTCTTCTGAGATATCATATGTATTGGTAACCGGATTTGGAAGACCTGCGTTTGCCTTTACCACAAGCGGAAGATTGGTATACTTTCTAAGTTCTTCTACCACAGGCATTAATTCCTTTGGTCCAAGTGAACAATTAACACCAATTGCATCAACTCCCAACCCTTCAAGAGTCATTGCCATTGAGGAAACCGCTATACCTGTAAAGGTTCTCATATTCTGCTCAAATGTCATTGTACATATAATCGGTTTATCAGAGTTTTCTTTAGCCGCTAAAACACCGGCCTTTACTTCAAGTAAATCTGTCATTGTTTCAAATACAATTAAATCAGCATCTAAACCTGCTAATATCTGTTCTTTATAATAATTATAAGCTTCATCGAAAGATAATGTACCTGTTGGCTCAAGAAGCTGTCCAATCGTACTTAAATCAAGTGCACTATAAACCTTTCTTCCGCTTTTATTTTCGTATTCCTCACATGCCTCTTTAGCTATGCTAACACCTGCTTTTATAAGCTCTTCTACAGAATAATCGCTATGTAAAAGTTTATATCCATTTGCTCCAAATGTATTTGTATACACTATATCTGAGCCATTCTCAAGATATAACATATGAATAGACTTAATCATATCCCTATCAGTCATGTTAAGTTCTTCCGGAATACCTCCAAGTTTTAAGCCTCTTTCTTGGAGCATTGTTCCCATAGCTCCATCAAGTAATACATATTCTTTACTATTAAAAAATTCTCTAAAATCCACAGTGTTCACCTTTTAGTCTAAACTGGCACCTTTCTTTCATATTGCAAGTAATACAGCCTCTTTGCTTTGGCTTCATTTCATTTTCATTTATTCCTATTACACATGCAATGCTCTTTAGCGGAGACATTGTAAAACTATCATTTGCAGTTACTCCTATTAATTTTTGTGCATCAATTATTTTAAGAAATCCGATAATATTGCTAAGAGGTAAATCTCCATATCCAATACCATACCTAAAAGTAAAGAACTGTTTTGGAAACTGCTTTTTTATTTCTTCCTCCGCGATGCTACAAACCTGTTCAACTGCAACACCTGCTAACGCGTCTACCACCACTGCCTTTGCCATATCTGTAACTTGCATTTTTCGTATAAACTTGTCCATATCACCTGATAAGGTGGCACACAAAAATATCACCTTATCGCAACCTTCAAGATGATATTTAATAGTTTTCCCATCTAGGATAAAATTTGAACCTTCTATTTCCACTCCATTATCTAACTGCTTAATATCAAACACTTTATATATGTACTTTGGTCTAGCTATGGATAAAATATCTTTTTCTGATTCATATATTAAATTCATTATATTATCATCAGGCTTATTATTCCCATATCCAAGATACCTTGCACCTTCAGCATAATCAAGCTTACCAAGTGTTACTTCCATATATTCTCCATTATCTTTTAAATAGACTAGACACACTGTCGCTTATACGTCTTGCAACATATGGATTATTCATTGCATATAAATGAATTCCATCTACACCATTTGATACCAAATCAACTATTTGGTCTACAGCATATGCAATACCTGCATCACGAATTGCGTCTGTATTATTTTCATACTTTTGTATCATCTTAACAAATTTTGCCGGAAGACTCGCTCCGCACATAGAAACCATTCGTTCAATCTGACTTTTATTTACCACGGGCATTATTCCAGCTTCAATAGGTACGTTAATACCTGCAATCCTTGCCTTTTCAATAAATGAATAAAAATGAGCATTATCAAAAAACAACTGACTTACAAGATGTGTTGCCCCTGCATCCACTTTTTCTTTTAAATGTCTTATATCAGCTATCATATCGTCAGTTTCAACATGTCCTTCCGGATAACAAGCACCTGAAATATGAAAAGCATCTCCTGAAGTTTCTTTTATGTACTTAATCAAATCGGTTGCATATTTAAAATCAGTTTGTCTTGGTAAATCAGGATTAATATCTCCTCTAAGTGCAAGAATATTTTCAATTCCATGCTCTTTTAATGATTCAAGTTCAGCAGCCACCTGCTCTTTTTTTGAGTTTACACAGGTTAAATGAGCCATTGATTCAATGCCATACTTTTCTTTTACTTTATACGCAATCTCACAAGTTTTACTATTTCCTGCATCAAGACCACCTGCACCATATGTAACACTAATGAAATCAGGAGATAAATCTCTCATTCCTTCTAATGTATCATAGATAGTCTCTATACTGCTTGTCTTCTTTGGAGGAAAAACCTCGAAAGAAAACACTGTCCTATTTTCTTTAAATAATTCTTCAATTCGCATATTAATACCTCTTTCATCTAGTCACAAAACAAATTAAAGCCTATTACTATCAACCCAATTAATATACATATCACTAAAAAAGATATTTTTAGTGACATTCCTATAAAAATCCCGACTGTAAGCCAAAATAAAATAAAGCCACAAAGCTTTCGCATATTCATCATAATAACTATATCCAATATATTTTTATCATTATTATATTATATGCATTATATCTTCAAAAATCACAGTTGTATATTTTTATCCCTCTACTGATGACTTAGCTGCTTCTATTATCTCTTCATCTGATATAGTTTGCTTTTTTGTTTCTTTATTTTTATTTGTAAATTTATTTATAATATCAGGAACCATATCAAGTATTTTTGTCACACTA
>JAVBUL010000004.1:0-15288 GCA_031555415.1 Lachnospiraceae bacterium
AAGCAAAAGGTTATTGATTTAGCAAAGAAGGTTGCAAAATATTCAGGGCCGATAAAACTAAACATAGTTAATTTTACTGATGTTCAGTTGTATATATACGAAAAATGTCCGCATATAGAACTTACAATAATAATGAAAAGAATTATGTTCAAGATAGCAGAGCATTTTGCTAAAGCAAATGGATGTCTTGGGCTTATAACAGGTGAAAGCATTGGACAAGTATCAAGTCAAACATTACAGTCATTAAATGTAATAAATGATGTATGTACATTGCCTGTATATAGACCTGTAATAGCATTTGATAAGCAAGATATTATTGATATAGCAATAAAGATAGACACTTATGACATTTCTATTCAGCCTTTTGAAGATTGCTGTACAACATTTGTTGCAAAGCATCCTGTTACAAAACCAAATCTTGAGGCAATACAGAAGTCAGAAAGAAATCTTGAAGAAAAGATAGATGAGTTGGTTAAAGAAGCTATAGAAACAGTTGAAGTAGTTCATGTAAATTAAAAAGTTCGCCATTTGGCGAACTTTGCAATTACACGATATAAGGCTTAAGTATTTCTAAGATTTTATCAATTTGATCAGCATCAGCGTGAACGCATAAATCAATTGGTCTTGATAAGTCTAAGCTAAAAATACCCATGATAGATTTAGCGTCAATAACATATCTTCCAGAAACTAAATCAAAGTCTGTATCAAATTTTGTAATTTCGTTTACAAAAGACTTTACCTTATCGATTGAATTTAATGAAATTTGAATTGTTTTCATATAATACCCTCCTGTATGATTATGTTTTAAGCATGAGGTAATGCGTATGTATCCCCACAACTAATATACTACCTTTTATAAGTGTAAAAGTCAATTAAAAAAACTACCAAAAGGATATAAAATTTTTAATATAATTTTTTTGAAAGGAACAAATGAAATGTCAGAAGTTTTAAAAGGAAAAAAAGCAGCTCTTCATAATCTCGGATGTAAAGTTAATTCATATGAGACTGATGCAATGACACAAAAGCTTAAAGAACATGGTTGCGAGATAGTGGCATTTGAGCCGGGAGCTGATATATATATTATTAACACTTGTACAGTAACAAATATTGCAGATAGAAAATCAAGACAAATGTTACATAAAGCTAAAAAAATGAATGAAAATGCAGTGATTGTTGCAGTGGGATGTTATGTACAGGCATCTAAAGAGGAATTAAAAAAAGATAGTTCAATTGATATATTGCTTGGGACTAATAAAAAGAATATGTTAATAGAAGCTTTAGAAAATTATTTTATAAACATAGAAGATAGCATGGTAGAAAAAATAAATATGTGTGAAGAGTTTGATAAATCTTGTGAATATGAAGAAATGCAAATGACTAGTGTTACCGAGCATACAAGAGCATTTATAAAAATACAGGACGGTTGTAATCAATTTTGTACATATTGTATAATACCATACTCAAGAGGAAGAATAAGAAGTAGAAAACTTGAAGATTTAATAAATGAAGTAAGTGAGTTGGCAAAAAAAGGATACAAAGAAATTATTCTTACAGGTATTCATTTGAGTTCCTATGGTATAGACTTCAAAAATGGGGATGAAAAAATTAAAATAACTCTATTAACAGCAATTAAGGAAGTTGCAAAAATTGAAGGAATACAAAGAATTCGTTTGGGCTCAATTGAGCAAGGGATAATAACAAAGGATTTTTTAGAAGAGGTTAGTAAAATAGAGAAATTTTGTCCTCATTTTCATTTATCACTACAAAGTGGATGCGAAGCGACTTTAAAAAGAATGAATAGACATTATACTCCAAATGAATATATGGAAAAGTGTGATTTGATAAGAGAATATTATAAAAATGCAGCTATTACTACAGATGTTATTGTAGGATTTCCTGGAGAAACAGAGGAAGAATTTGAACAAACTTATAATTTTTTGAAGAAAATTGCATTTTCAGAAATGCATATATTTAAGTATTCAAAAAGAAAAGGAACAATAGCTGAAAAAATGGAAAATCAAGTAGATGGTTCATTGAAAAATAAGAGAAGTGACAAGCTTATTGAACTTGATAAACAACTACAACTTGAGTATAAAAAGATATTTATAGGTAAAAATATTGATATATTAATCGAAGAAAAAATTATAATAGGGGATAAGGAGTATTTTGTCGGATATACAAAAGAATATGTAAAGGTTGCTGTTGAATCAGATGATAAAATAACCAATAAAATTGTGAACATAAAGGTTACAACATTGTTAAATGAAGAAATACTACTTGCAGATATGGTTAAAATATATTAGAATAAAAATAAGTTGTTATGGGCGGCTAACTAAATATTGTTTTTTATATATTATAAATATATGTTTTTATAGAAAGGTATGATAGGAATGAGTGATTTAAGTAATACACAGTATTTTAAATTAATACAGGAACCACAAATGGAAGTAAGCCAAGTATTAGCTGAGGTATATAAGGCATTACTTGAAAAAGGTTATAATCCAGTAAATCAAATTGTTGGTTATATTATGTCAGGAGATCCTACATATATAACTAGTCATAATAATGCTCGTAGTTTAGTTATGAAGGTAGAAAGGGACGAGCTTATAGAAGAAGCATTATCTTATTATATAAATAATAAATTGAAAAGTTAAGTTTATTTATTAGAAAATAATTTGTACGTTTATTTATACATGGTGAAAGAAAATAAAATAAAGGAAATATGCAGCCCGATGAATTCTTTCAACCTATTATGGGCAGTATGCATGAGAAAAGAATGAGAATAATGGGCTTAGATTTTGGTTCAAAGACAGTGGGCGTGGCTATGTCTGATGAATTGTTGATTACGGCACAGGGCTTAGATACAATACGTCGCGAATCAGAGAATAAGTTAAGAAAGACACTTCAAAAGATTGAAGAGTTAGTAAAAGAGTATAAAGTAGAGAAAATCGTTCTGGGCTTACCTAAAAACATGAATGGTACTATAGGTGATAGGGCAGAAAAATCATTAGAATTTAAAGAAACTTTAGAGAGAAGATGCAATGTTCCGGTAATAATGTGGGATGAGAGACTGACAACAGTAGAAGCTCATCGTACAATGATTACTACAGGCGTGAAAAGACAAGATAAAGATAAATATGTAGATTGTATAGCCGCTGTACTTATTTTACAGGGCTATTTAGATATGGAAAGGAATAGAAATAATAATGTATGAGAAATTAATGTTTACTGATGAGTCAGGTGAAGAGGTTGAATTTTATGTATTAGAGCAAACAAGGATAAATGGAATGAACTATTTACTTGTTGTTGATTCTAAGTCAGATTTAGAAGAAGATAGTGATGATGAAATAGAAGCACTGATTGTTAAAGATATATCAGACGAAGCAGATAGTGAAGCGATATACGAAATAGTTACAGACGAAAACGAAATTGAAAGTGTATCAAAGTTATTTGATGAACTCTTAGATGATATAGATTTTGAATAATAATTATATTTATATATATGGAGGTAAAGAATTGAAGACAGAACAAAATACAGAACAGAAAGCAATACAGAAAACAGTACAAAAACCAACACAAAAGGCAGTTGCAAAACCAGCAGCAAAGGTTGTGCCAAAGATAGTACCTAGTTCAAATGATAAACTAAGAATAATACCACTTGGTGGATTAGAGCAAATAGGAATGAATATTACAGTATTTGAATATGGTGATGATATTGTAGTAGTAGATTGTGGATTATCATTCCCAGATGAAGAAATGTTAGGTATTGATTTGGTTATTCCTGATATAACTTATTTAAAAGAAAATGCACATAAAATAAGAGGGTTTGTTATTACACATGGTCATGAGGATCATATAGGAGCACTTCCTTATACTTTAAAGGAAATAAACGCTCCATTATATGCAACAAAGTTGACACTTGGAATTATTGATAACAAGTTAAAAGAGCATGGCCTTGAAAAATCAGTAAAGAAAAAGATAATGAAGCATGGTCAAACTATTCAGTTAGGTTGTTTTAAAGTTGAGTTTATTAAAGTTAATCATAGTATAGCGGATGCATCAGGTCTTGCTATTTTTACACCGGCAGGCATTGTTGTTCATACAGGTGACTTTAAGATTGATTATACACCATTGTTTGGTGATACTACTGATTTGACACGTTTCGGAGAATTAGGAAAAAAAGGTGTATTAGCGCTTATGGCAGATAGTACAAATGCCTTAAGACCAGGATTTACATCTTCAGAGCGTAATGTTGGAAAAACAATAGATCATGTTTTTGCAGAAAATACAAAGCATAGAATTATTATAGCTACATTTGCTTCAAATGTTGATAGAGTTCAGCTGATTATTAATTCAGCAAATAAATATGGAAGAAAAGTAGTTATCGAAGGCAGAAGTATGGTGAATATTATTGGTACAGCAAGTGAGCTTGGTTATTTAAACATTCCTGATAATACAATAATAGATGTTGAAAGCATGAAAAATTACACTGATGAACAGCTTGTTTTAATAACAACTGGAAGTCAGGGTGAGTCGATGGCGGCACTTTCAAGAATGGCAGCATCAATTCATAGAAAGATAACAATTAAACCTGGTGATACTATCGTATTTAGTTCATCACCTATTCCGGGAAATGAAAAGGCTGTATCAAAAGTAATCAATGAGCTTTGTATGCAAGGTGCAAATGTTATTTTCCAAGATACTCATGTATCAGGGCATGCTTGCCAAGAGGAAATAAAACTTGTATATTCACTTCTTAAACCAAAGTATGCTATACCACTTCATGGTGAGTATAGACATCGTAGTGAACATGCGTTATTAGCACAGCTTATGGGAGTTGAGAAGGATAATTCATTTATACTAGCATCAGGAGATGTACTAGAATTAGATGATAAGCAGGCTAAAGTAGTTGATAAAGTACAAACCGGTGGAATATTTGTAGATGGACTTGGAGTAGGAGATGTAGGAAATATTGTTCTTAGAGATAGACAAAACCTTGCAGAAAATGGTATTATTATTGTTGTAATGACTTTTGAGAAATATAGTAATCAACTTTTAGCAGGTCCGGATATTGTATCTAGAGGATTTGTATATGTAAGAGAAGCAGAAAATCTTTTAGAAGATGCGAGACATATTGTAAATGAAGCGGTATTGGATTGTGTAGAAAGAAATGTATCTGACTGGGGAAAAATCAAGATGGTTGTAAAGGAAACATTAAACGACTATTTATGGAGAAAGATTAAAAGAAATCCAATGATTCTGCCTATTATAATGGAAGTTGAATAAAATTCTATATACTAAGGTAAGGGTATTAAATCATCATTGAAAGGAATGTAGTGGTATGGATGATGAAATTAGTGCAATAGCATACGAGCTAAAGCAAAAAATTTTTGAGAGCGATGAATATCAGCGATATAACTTATACAAAAGAGAATTGGAAGAGTATCCGGAACTAAAAAGACAGATACAAGAGTTCAGAAGAAAAAACTTTGAATTTCAATTGGATAATTCTCAAGACAAGGTTTCGAGGGCATACAAACTATTGGAAGAGTACAGGGAAGTGTTGGAAAACTCTATAACATCAGCATATTTAAACTCCGAGCTGGCTTTATGTAGGCAACTTCAGCATGTATATAAAATACTTCTTGAAGATATTGATTTAGAATTAGATTTTTTATAAAGGAACATAATTAATTATGAAGAAAATTAAAAAAGAAAAAAATACTTTATCAGTATTTTTAAAAATGATTATGAAAATAGCTGTAGCTATTATAATAGTACTGCTTATTATATTGGTTTGTGTAAAATCATTTCAATTTGGGGTTCTGTTGTTTACAGAAGAGGGAATGGCATCAAAAGGAAATGGGACAGAAGTAGTAATTACTGTTCCATCTGGTGCTACAGTAAGCGAAGTAGCTGATATTCTTAAGAAAAATGGACTGATAGAAGATACTCTTATATTTAAAGTACAGTTTTTTATGTATGATGGTGAGATATATTCAGGTACATATAATTTGAGTACAGAAGATAATCCGGAGGATATTGTTTTGAAGTTGAAGACAGTGGAAACTGAGGAGGATAATAGTTAAATGATAGTTAATGATAGAATTGTTTCATATATTCAATCATTAGAAAAAGATAATAATAGCATTCTCTCTGAAATAGAGAGAGAAGCTATTGCTGATAATGTGCCGATTATTCGTAAGGAGGTTGAAAGTTTTCTTAGGGTGTTACTTTTGATGAAAAGGCCTAAGAAAATCTTGGAACTAGGAACCGCCATAGGATACTCGGCAATTCTTATGAGTGAATGTATGATAGGAAATTGTAAAATAGATACAATAGAGAACTATGAAAAGAGAATACCAATAGCAAAAGATAACATAAAAAGAGCAAATCTTGAAGACTGTATTACATTGCTTGAAGGTGATGCACTTGATGTTATGAAAACATTAGAGAGTGAAGAATATGATTTTATTTTTATGGATGCAGCAAAAGCGCAATATATTAATTTTTTGCCAGAAGCTATAAGACTATTAAAAAAAGATGGTGTACTTGTTTCTGATAATGTTTTGCAAGAAGGTGATTTAATAGAGTCACGTTATGCTATTACAAGAAGGGACAGAACTATTCACAGCAGAATGAGAGAATTTTTGTATGAAGTAAAAAATAGACATGATTTAGAAACAACTATTGTTACAATTGGTGACGGAATGACTGTCAGCATTAAGAAAGGTACGGAATAATATGTATAGCAGACCGGAATTGTTAATACCTGCAAGCAATCTTGAGGTTTTAAAAGTTGCTGTTAATTATGGAGCAGATGCAGTATATATAGGCGGAGAAGCTTTTGGGTTAAGAGCGAAGGCAAAGAATTTTTCTTTGGAGGATATGGCAGAAGGAATAAAATTTGCACATGACAGAGGTGTTAAAATATTTGTAACAGCTAACATTTTAGCTCATAACAGTGATTTGGATGGGGTAAGAAATTATTTTAAAGAGTTAAAAAACATTGGCCCGGATGCTGTAATAATAGCAGACCCAGCGATATTTATGATAGCTAAAGAGGAATTAGAAGGAATAGAACTCCATATTAGTACACAAGCTAATAACACAAATTATGGAACCTTTAATTTTTGGCACAGCTTAGGAGCGAAAAGAGTTGTAACGGCAAGGGAATTATCAATTGGTGAAATAAAGCAAATAAGAGAAAACATTCCAAATGATTTAGAAATAGAGACATTTATACATGGGGCAATGTGTATATCATATTCAGGAAGATGCTTGCTTAGTAGTTTTATGGCAGGAAGAGATGCGAACAGAGGTGCCTGTACACATCCATGCCGTTGGAAGTATGCAGTGATGGAAGAATCTCGTCCGGGAGAATATATGCCAATATATGAAAATGAAAGAGGAACATATATCTTTAACTCTAAAGATTTATGTATGGTAGAACATATACCGGAGCTTATAGATGCAGGAGTAGATAGCTTTAAAATTGAAGGAAGAATGAAAACAGCATTATATGTTGCTACGGTAGCAAGAACATATAGAATGGCAATTGATGATTATAAGAAAGACCCGGAATATTATAAGAGCAGAATTAATTTTTACAAATCAGAAATTGCTAAGTGTACATACAGACAGTACACAACAGGTTTCTTTTTTGGAAAGCCGGATGAAAATACTCAAATATATGAGAGTAATACCTATGTAAAGGAGTATACTTATCTTGGACTTATAAATGGAGAAAGAAACGGAAAGTATAAAATAGAGCAAAGAAATAAATTTTCAGTTGGCGAAGAGATAGAGGTTATGAAACCAAACGGAGATAATATTAGTGTCATAGTAAAATCAATAGAAGATGAGGACGGAAATATGCAAGAGTCAGCACCACATCCAAAACAGATTTTATATATTGATTTAGGCATAGAACTTTCTGAGTTAGATATACTACGCCGTAAGGAAGAATAAGTTAAAACATTTTCAAAATAACAACAAGGCATATGGTGTTTATGACTTGTTGTTATCTTTTATGAATGCGAGCCAACTATTTTTGGCTACCAGGCGAAGCTTTTTGGTAAGCAGTATGAAGCTTTTGTAAACATTTTTTTTCAATGCGGCTTACGTAGCTTCTGGAAATACCTAAATCATTGGCAAGTTCTCTTTGAGTAACTTCTTTTTCACCAAAAATACCATATCTTTTTTTTATTATAAAAAATTCCTTTTTAGTTAAAATTGATTGGATATTGTTTAGCAACCATTTTATTTCAACATTTAAGTCGTATTCATGGGCAAAATCAATATTTTCAGATTCAATAACATCAAGAAGGCTTATGGCATTTCCCTCTTTATCAGTTCCTATGGGTTCGTATAGACTGACTTCACGCGATTTTTTTTTCTCACTTCTGAAATGCATAAGTATTTCATTTTCTATACACTTACTGGCATAGGTAACAAGACGATTTCCTTTTGAATCATTAAAGGTATTTATTGCTTTAATAAGGCCGATTGTACCAATGGAAAGCAGGTCATCCATATCACGCTCACTATTATTGTATTTTCTTGCTATATGAGCCACTAGGCGCAGATTACGTTCTACCAATTGGTTTCTTGCTTCCTTATCCCCACTTTTTAAACATGAAAGTAATAAACTCTCCTCTTCCTTTGTAAGTGGTTCTTTGAAAGTTTGCATGACAATGCACCTCAAGCGTCATTAATACATTTTATGCAAAATTGTTAAATAAGTGCCTATCCAAGTAAATATCTGTACAAAATAATAAAAATATGATATATTTTATAAAAGACTAGACATGGAGGATTATTTGTTATGTCACAAATGAGTTGCGATTATTGCAGCAATTATATATATGATGAAGAATATGATGACTATGAATGTAGGATAAATCTTGATGAAGATGAAATGATGAGATATATGTGTGATTCTCATTATAATTGTCCATACTATCAAAGTGATGACGAATATAAAATAGTAAGAAAACAGATGTAAATTTTGAATGTTATTTTATAAAATATATGGAGGTAATGACTTATGAAAAGTCAGGTAAACTTTGTTTATGATATAGAAGATGATCCATTAGACGAGCTAAAGCATTGGCTTTTTTTAGAGAATGTCCGACTGCAGCAAGAAAAGCAAGTGCTAAATGAGGAAAAAGATAAACTTCAAAGAGAAAAACAAGATTTCGATAGAAGAGCACGTTCACATGAAATAGTAATGGAGATGCAAGAAAAGAAATTAAGCCGTCAAAAGGAGTTGTTCGAAAAACAATGGCAAATAGTTGAAGGCGAACTTAGAAGGCTTGCAAAAGACAAGGACAAGCTTGAAAAGGATAGGAAGCTTATAGCAAAAGAAATGGAAAATCTTAAAAACCTTAAAAATCAGGCTAGAGCGACAGTAAGTGGTACTGAAGGAACTTTTTTTGTAGGTGTAAATAGTGCTATAAGCTTGAAGAAAAGATATAGAGATTTATTAAAGATTTATCATCCTGATAATGCAAATGGAGATAAAACTATTATTTTGTATATAAACAAGGAATATACAGAACTAAAACGAAGATATGGTATTGACTGAAAACTTTAAATGTGTTAATGTATAAGCATTAAGACTCGTTCAAAGACATAGGGATTATTCTATGTCTTTTTTTGTTAAATAAGAAAGGAATATATATGTTTAGTAGGGTGTTATGCGCTTCAATAAGAGGCGTATCTATTTTTATTGTAAATGTTGAGGTAGATGTAAGTAATGGACTTCCGTCATTAGATATGGTAGGTTTATTAAATTCAGAAGTAAAAGAATCTAAAGAAAGAGTAAGAACAGCAATTAAGAATACAGGCTTTATTATTCCGCCAAAGAAAATAACAGTAAGCCTTTCTCCGGCAGATGCAAGAAAAGAGGGAGGTTCTTTTGATTTGCCTATTGCGATAGGTATTTTAGCTGCACTTGGTATTGTTAACAGTGAAGATGAAAAGGTAAGAGAAAGCCTTTTTGTTGGTGAATTAAGTCTTGATGGAAAGATAAATTCAGTAAATGGAATATTACCTATAATAATATCTGCAAAAGAACTGGGGATAAAAAGGTTCTTTGTGCCAAAAGATAATTATATGGAAGGTTCAGTGATTAAAAACGTTGAAATTATAGGAATAGAAAATCTTAAAGAGGTAGTGGAGATTTTAAACGGTCAAAAACCAATGGAACCGGAATTTATTAATATTGAAAATTTTGTAGAAAGTCAAAATAAAGAAGACTTTGAACTGGATTTTTCACAGGTATATGGTCAAAGTCAGTTGAAAAGAGCTGCAGTAATAGCTGCTGGGGGAAGACATAATATACTCTTAGTCGGTACACCGGGATCCGGTAAATCTATGGTTGCTGAAAGAATGCATACAATACTACCAAGCCCGAGTATAGATGAGTGTATTGAAATTACAAAAATCCATAGTATATCAGGAAAATTAAATGGAAGGGCAATAATAACAAAAAGACCCTTTAGAGCACCACATCACTCGGTAAGCAGTAAAGGATTAATAGGGGGTGGTGTAAAGGCAAAACCGGGAGAAATAACATTGGCACATAAGGGGATATTATTTCTTGATGAGCTAACGGAGTTTAAAAATGATGTGATAGAGGCATTGCGTCAGCCTATTGAAAGTAAGAAGGTTATAATTTCAAGAATTAATGGTACATATGAGTTCCCTGCAGATGTAATGCTTATTGCGGCAACAAATCCATGTAAATGTGGTTATTATCCGGATAGAAGCAAATGTAGCTGTACAGAGCATGAAGTTAGTAAATATCTGGGAAAAATAAGCGGACCGATGTTAGATAGAATCGATATTGTTGTATCATCACCACCTGTTATGATAGAGGAATTATCGAAATATAAAAAACATGAAAGTTCAAAAGAAATGAAAAAGAAGGTGGAAGCAGTATGTTTTATTCAAAAGGAACGCTATAAAAATACAGAGATAAAATATAATTCAGAGCTTTCTCCTGAAGATATAAAAAAATACTGTTACATGGGTGAAAAAGAAAAGCGATTATTAGAATATTCTTTTGAAAAGTTAAATCTTAGCGCAAGGTCTTATTATAAAACAATAAAGGTTGCGAGGACAATAGCTGATATGGAAGGAATGTTAAATATAGGTGAAAGACATATCGCTGAAGCTATTGGATATAGGGCATGGAAATAGAAGGAGGATTAAATGACGACCAGTGAATATTGGATTTGGCTTGTACATATCGATGGAATGTGGCAGGGGAAAATCAATAGATTATTAAGAATATTTGGAAGTGTAGAAGAAATTTACAAAAGTTCGGAGAAAATGTTATCAACATCAGGTGTATTAAAAGAAGAAGATGTGAAAAATATTATTGAGTCAAAAAAGTGTTTTGATTCTAAAGGTAAATTATATGAGTTGGATAAAAAGGATATAAAATTTATACATATAGATATGGAAGAATATCCAAAAAAACTTTTAAATTTGTCAGACAAACCATATGTATTATTTGTAAAAGGAAATCTGCCAAGGAATAAGTATGCAGTATCTATAGTAGGTGCTCGCGCATGTAGTAATTATGGAAGAGAGTGTGCTAAAAAAATAAGTTCAGAACTTGCAGAGAACAAAGTAGATATAATTAGCGGAATGGCAAGGGGAATAGATACATATGCACATTTAGGAGCATTGAAATCAGAAGTGTCAACATATGCAGTTTTAGGATGTGGAGTAGATGTGTGTTATCCAACAGAAAACATAGAGTTATACCAAGATATAATAAAAAACGGTGGAATAATATCAGAGTATATATGTGGGACAAAGCCTCTGGCATGGCAATTTCCTATGCGAAACAGATTAATAAGTGGGTTATCAGATGCGACTATAGTAATAGAAGCAAGGGAAAGAAGTGGTTCACTAATCACAGTGGAATATGCTTTGGAGCAAGGAAAAGATATATTTGCCCTGCCGGGAAGAATAAATGATCCGCTTAGTTCGGGCTGCAATAGACTCATAAAGGAAGGAGCGTTTTTACTGTTAGAAAGTAAAGATGTGCTATCTGAATTGGGAATAAGTGATGAAATGTATATTAAAAAAAACAAAAAAATAAAATATTTACTTGAAAAAGATTTTGAAGTGGTGTATAGTAACGTAGATTTGATACCCACCTCGGTGGAAGAAATTACATTAAAATCTGCGTTGGAATATGGCAGAGTTTACGAAATATTATTAAAACTACAGCTTGAAAGAATTGTTTTTGAGCCGGTTAAAAATTATTTTGCCAGAAAATTGTAGTGCACACACGTTATGTGAGAATGGAGAAATTAAATGGCTAAGTATCTTGTAATAGTGGAATCACCTGCAAAGGTTAAGACAATTAAAAAATTTTTGGGCTCAAATTATGAAGTAGTAGCCTCAAACGGTCATATAAGAGATTTGCCAAAGAGTACTTTGGGAATTGATGTAGATAATGATTATGAGCCAAAGTATATCACAATACGTGGAAAAGGTGATAAACTAGCTGAACTGAGAAAGTATGTAAAGAAAGCAGAAAAAGTATTTCTTGCAACTGACCCTGATCGTGAGGGAGAAGCGATATCATGGCATCTTGCAAAAGCCTTGAAATTAGATGATAGTAAGATTCACAGAATAACATTTAATGAAATTACAAAAAATGCGGTTAAGGATTCTATTAAAGCCCAAAGAGAAATTGATATGGATTTAGTAGATGCACAACAAGCAAGAAGAATGTTAGATAGAATGGTAGGATATAGAATAAGTCCTGTTCTATGGGCAAAAGTAAAAAGAGGTCTTAGTGCAGGTAGAGTTCAATCAGTTGCACTTAGAATGATATGCGATAGAGAAGAAGAGATAAATGCGTTTATTCCTGAAGAGTATTGGACATTGGATGCTGTACTTAACATTAAAGGTGAAAAAACACCTTTGCTTGCTAAATTTCATGGTAATTCAGATGGAAAGATGACTATAAAAAATAAAGAAGAGCTTAATAAAATATTGACTGATTTGAAAAAATCAGATTTTAGAGTAAAGGAAATTAAGAATAGTGAAAGAATAAAAAAAGCACCTATTCCATTTACGACTAGTACATTACAACAAGAAGCTTCAAAAACACTTAATTTTTCAACTCAAAAGACAATGAGAGTTGCACAGCAGTTATATGAAGGCATTGACATAAAGGGACAAGGAACGATAGGTATTATTACATACCTACGTACAGATTCATCTAGGATTTCTGATGAAGCAGATGCATTAGCAAAGACATTTGTTAAAGAAACATATGGAGAACAATATGTTTCTAAAAATGAACAAGCTAAAAAAGGTAATGCAAAAATACAAGATGCGCATGAGGCGATTAGACCTACAAATGTAGAATTTACTCCTAGTGCGATAAAAGATGATTTAACAAAAGAACAATTTAGGTTATATCAACTTATATGGAAGAGATTTGTAGCAAGCCGTATGGAAAATGCAAGATATGAGGTTAAATCAATAAAAATTGAGTCGAAAGGCTATATTTTTACAGTTGCAACCTCAAAATTAGCATTTGACGGATTTATGTCTGTATATATCGATGATGAAGATGATAAGGCAGAAAATAATAAACTTGTAAATAAGATTACAAAGGATTCAGTACTTAAGTTGGAGTCATATGAAGAGAAACAGCATTTTACGCAGCCGCCGGCTCATTTTACAGAAGCAGCGTTAGTTAAAGCATTAGAAGAGCAGGGGATAGGAAGACCAAGTACTTATGCACCAACTATTACAACGATTATACAAAGAAGATATGTGGCAAAGGAAAATAAAAATCTCTATGTAACAGAGCTTGGAGAAGCTGTAAATAATATTATGAAGTCAGCATTTCCGGCTATAGTTGATAAAAACTTTACGGCTAATTTAGAGTCACTTTTGGATATGGTAGGAGAGGGTGAAGTGTCATGGAAAACAGTAATCAGAAACTTCTATCCGGATTTAGATGAAGCAGTACAAAGTGCCGAAAGAGAATTAGAAAAAATTGAAATAAGGGATGAAGAAACAGAGATTATCTGTGATGTGTGTGGCAGAAATATGGTTATTAAATATGGCCCACACGGAAAGTTTCTTGCATGTCCGGGATTTCCTGAATGTAGAAATACAAAACCATATTTTGAAAAAATTGGTGTAGAATGTCCTAAGTGTGGTAAGGATGTAGTTATAAAAAAGACTAAAAAGGGTAGAAAATACTTTGGATGTGAAGCTAATCCAGAATGTGATTTCATGTCATGGCAGAAGCCATCTAAAAAACCTTGCCCAGATTGTGGTGGCTATATGGTTGAAAAAGGCAATAAGCAGGTGTGTGCTGATGAACAATGTGGTCATGTAGAGCCTATTAGTAAAGAATAATCGCTAAATATTTTTAATTTATTGAAAAAATTTAAAAATTGTGCAAAATTATGCTTGTTTTCATTCGTAAAATGTGATATATTGTGTAGAGTGACTACGTTTAGAAGTATTGTGTTTCGTATGAAGAGTAGGAGGTATATATGAGTGTACAATTACTTGATAGAACAAGAAAAATAAATAAGTTATTACATAACAATGACTCACAAAAGGTTGTTTTTAACGATATATGTAATGTGCTTAGTGAAATATTAGAATCAAATATTCTTGTTATCAGTAAAAAAGGAAAAGTATTGGGAAGCGGAAAAAAATCGGGAATTGATGAACTTAATCATATGATTAAGAGTGAGATAGGTATTGTTATTGATAAGATGCTAAATGAAAGAATTTTAAGTGTTTTATCAACGAAAGAAAATGTAAATCTCGCTACATTGGGTTTTAATGAGGATGATGTAAAAAAATACACAGCTATAATAGCACCGATTGATATTGCGGGAGAAAGATTAGGAACATTATTTATATATAAATGTGACGAGCAGTATGAGATTGATGATATAATACTTAGTGAGTATGGTACAACAGTAGTAGGACTTGAAATGATGCGTTCAGTTAACGAAGAAAATGCGGAAGAAGAAAGAAAAATACAAATAGTGAAATCGGCTATTGGTACACTTTCATTTTCAGAATTAGAAGCAATTACTCATATTTTTGAGGAATTAGATGGTAACGAAGGGATTTTAGTTGCCAGTAAGATTGCAGATAGGGTGGGAATAACCCGTTCTGTAATTGTAAATGCACTTAGAAAATTAGAAAGTGCAGGAGTTATTGAATCACGGTCACTTGGAATGAAAGGTACATATATCAAGGTACTTAATGAAC
>JAVBUL010000097.1:0-12487 GCA_031555415.1 Lachnospiraceae bacterium
ACAGTTTTTATCAAAATTTTCAGCCCCACTATGTGTCGCAGTATCAGTAATAGTCCTAATTGCAATAAAAGGCACCTTATTCACATAACAAACATGCGCAATACTAGCCGTTTCCATATCCACTGACAAAGGACTAAACACTCTATTAATTTCATCTCTACCTTCATCAGTAATAAACTTTTCACCAGTAATCATCCTACCAAAGTAAATATTACGTTCTGCCTTAAAAACTTTTTTTGCCAAATCAATCAAATTTTTATCACACTCAAAATATATAGACGACATCCAAGGGTGAAACCCAGTCAATATATCCTCATGTAAGTCATGATGAGCAACTTCCGTAGCAATTACAGTATCAAAAATTTCAAGTCTATCATCCATACCACCAGCAGTTCCAGCATTTATAATAAAATCAACATCAAAACAATCTATCAATATCTGTCCCCCAATAGCCGCATTAGTCTTCCCAACCCCACAAAACAAAGCCACAACACTCACCCCATTTATAATCCCCTCATAAAACTTCACCATACCTCTCTCCGAAACCCGACAATCTCCAATATGTACCAAAAAAGGCTCCAACTCCCTATCCCCCGCACAAATAATACCAATCTTACCCATAAATACATCCTCCCTTAATTTTCATTGAATATAACATCATTTTCAAAAAAAGTAAATAACAATTACTAATTAACAACATCAACCTAATCCCCTAAAATCCATATACTAACTTAAACCTTCCAAATCCACATCACCAAAGCGAACAAACTAGCAGTCCGCCAACAAAAAAACCAAGAATCGTTGTGCTATCGCAACGATTCTTTGTTTTTTTGCATTTTTCGGCGCCGGCCGAAAAATTATTAGTGTTCGTTTATTACGTTTGACACTCTTCCGTATAGGCTTACTAAGTAAAGTCCGCATAAACCTACAATTGCATAAATGATTCTAGATACTAATGTCATTTCACCAAATAGAAGTGCAACTAAGTCAATCTTAAAGAATCCAATTAATCCCCAGTTAATCGCACCAATAATTGCAATAGTAAGAATTGTATAGTCCAAACCCTTTGTGTTCATATATATGACCTCCTTTTTAGGTTTTGTATTATTATGTTGCACTTTTTTTTATATATTATTCATTAAATTATGGACTAGCAAATAATTTTGTTGTATACTATATATTGTGTTGTTTTTGAAGATGAACAACAATATTTATAGAAAAAATGTAAAAATTTTTTGGAGGATTATGTTTGGCAACTAGAAATAAAAGGGTGGTTAAATATCGTAAACGTAAACATATTCATATTGGTTTAGTAGTTTTTGCTATTATATTTATATATCTTGTAGCATATATGCTTTTTTATTTTTCAAGAGATAAAGTAACTATTTATGAAACTGTTATGGGAAAAAATGCCACTTTAACTAATAAAACTTATAATGGTCTTATTTTAAGAGATGAAACAATCATTTATTCGGACACCTCAGGTTATCTGAATTATTTTGTAAAAGAAGGAGAAAGAGTTGCAGTCGGTTCTACTGTTTATACTGTAGACGAAAGCGGCACTATTAATCGACTTCTATCTAATGCAACAACTGATGGTTCAATAACGATTTCAAAAGAAGATGAAAGTACTCTTAGAAAAAGTGTATCTCAAATGACTGGAAATTATTCAAATAATGAATTTAATAAAGTTTATGATTTTAAGTTTGATTTAGAGTCATCTGTCTTGGAGTGTATTAATCTTAATAATATTCAAAATTTACTAAATACAGCAGGTAATACTGGAATGCAGTTTAAAATAAATACAGCTGCAAAAACTGGTACAGTTGCGTATTATACAGATGGTTTTGAAGGAAAAACATTAAATGATATTTCATCTGAAAGCTTTGATACAAGTAGTTATAAAAAAATCGCCAGAAATTCAGGAGATTTAATAGAAAATGGTGCAGCTGTTTATAAAGTAGTAGGTTCAGAAGAATGGAATATTTTCATTGAACTTTCAGAAGATGATGTTAAAAGATATGAAAAAGACACTAATATCAAGATAAAGGTTACTTCAGACCGAAACATTATTGTTGGAGGTTTTTCAATAGTAAATGTTGCAGGAAAGCCAATGGGAAAAATAAGTTTGAATCAATTTATGTGTAACTATATAAATGATAGATTTATAGAGATTCAGATAATCGAAAATCAGATAGAAGGTCTTAAAATACCGACGTCATCTGTTGTTGAAAAAGACTTTTACATAATACCTTTTGCATATGGTGGTAATGGTGGTAATACTACAGATATTGGCTTTTTCGTTGAAAAATATGATGATAAAAACGATAAGACTATTCAATTTATTACACCTACAATATACTATTCTACGGAAGAATATTATTACGTAGATAAAGAGTCGTTTGATGCAGGCGAGAATATAGTTATGGTAGATGGATCAAATGCGTACAGAGTTGCAGCAACAGAGATGCTTAAAGGTGTTTACAATGTAAATAAGGGATATTGCTTGTTTAGAAGAATTGATATTATTTCTGAAATTGACCATTATTATTTAATAAAGCCTGATACAGCATATGGATTAAGAGTTTATGATCATATTGTTATAGACGGAAGTATTGTTAAAGAAAATCAAGTAGTATTTAATTAATATATAAATTTTGAAAGGGTATTCTAAATATGTTGACTAAGAATTATGATTTGATTTTAAACAAAGCCAAAGATACTTGTAAAAGAGCCGGAATAAATGAAAAAAATGTTACGGTTATTGCAGTTAGTAAGACTTATCCGGCTGAAGATATTGCCAAATTATATGAATATGGTGTGAGAGATTTTGGTGAAAATAAAGTTCAAGAAATTTGTGATAAATCACCTACACTTCCTAAAGATATAAACTGGCATCTTATTGGACATTTACAGAGAAATAAAGTAAAATATATTATTGATAAAGTAAAGATGATACATTCGGTTGATTCTTTAAGATTAGCTACAGAGATAGAAAAAGAAGCAGCAAAAAAAGATATTGATATGGATATATTGATACAGGTTAATGTGGCTGATGAAGATACTAAGTTTGGTTGCTTATCTGATGAAGTATTGCAATTGATAGAAGAAATAGCTAAGTTACCACATGTACATATAAAGGGATTAATGACTATAGCACCTTTTGTGGAAAATGCAGAAGAAAATCGAAAATTTTTTAAGGAATTAAAGCAATTAGCTGTTGACATACAGGCAAAAAACATTGATAATGTTATTATGAGTGAACTTTCAATGGGGATGACTGGTGATTTTGAAGTAGCCATTGAAGAAGGTGCAACTCTGATTCGCGTTGGAACAGCAATATTCGGGAAGAGAAATTATTTATAGAAGAAAAATCAAATTTTTAATTAGCATATTTTAAGAAAGGAAAAGCATATTGAGATTTAGATATGCAAATAGGGAATAAAGATGAGCAAATTTACAGACAAGTTTTTAGGAATGCTAAAACTTAATGAGGATTATGACGATTACGACGATTATGATGACTATGATGATACAGAAGATGATTATGAACCAGTAAGAAAAGTAGTAAAACAACCAAAAGAAAAAGAGATTTATGAAGAAGCGACTTCAAGAGATTTTAGAGTAGAGCAGACAAAACCGTCTAAGAGCGTTTCAAAATCTTCGTCTAAGGTAGTTCCGATGAGAGGGAGGTCAAGTATGGAAGTTTGTGTTATTAAGCCTTCAAATGTAGAAGAGGCTAGAGAAATTACAGATACTTTATTGAGCGGTAGATCAGTAGTATTAAATCTTGAAGGATTGCATGTTGATGTTGCACAGAGAATTATCGATTTTACATCAGGTTCATGTTATTCAATAAATGGAAACCTTCAAAAAGTATCTAATTACATATTTATTATTACTCCAGAATCAGTAGATATTTCAGGTGATTTCCAAGATTTACTTGAAGGCGGTGGTTTTGACGTAGCCGCGTTCAAATAATATGAACGATGACATATTTACAAATCGACTTAAAGATTTAGCAAATACAACATACATAAGGAATATTCCAACGTTTACCAATTTTCTAGACTTAAATGAACAAACAGTCTACTATGAATTTATATTAAATAAAAATATGCCTCCTGTTAATTGTACTTTGAACGGGGGGCTGATTTTAAAAGAGGATATTCTTGAACGTAAGTTAGCTTGCTTTTATCCCAGTGATTATGATAAAAGTATGCTTTTTTATCCTGTAAGTACTATTAAGGTAGAACCACTTAATTCTAAATTTGCTGATAAATTAAGTCATAGAGATTTCTTGGGAGCTATATTAAATCTTGGCTTGGAACGAGATGTTATAGGCGATATTCTTATTATGGATAAATATGCCTATTTATTGGTTATTGATAGTATGGCAGATTATATTATAAATAATCTTACACGTATAAAACATACAAGTGTTATATGTAAAATTTGCAATGAACCCCTTATTGATTACACACCAAATTTTATTGAAATTAAAGGTAGTGTTGCCAGTGAAAGATTAGATGGAATAATAGCTTTTGTTTATAATCTTTCAAGAAACATAGCGTCTGAGTATATTTCATCGAGAAAAGTTTTTATAAATGGTAAGTTGACACTTAGCAAAAGCCAACAACTAAAGTATGGTGATATAGTTTCTGTTCGAGGACTAGGACGATTTGTTTTTGATGAAGTGGTTAATACTACAAAGAAGGGTAGATTTTATATTAAAGCAAGAAAATATATATAATAAAAGAAAAATAAATGTAAAGGAAATGGATAAAAATATGAGTGAAATACTAACAGTTCATGATGAGAATAATCAAAAACTTTATGATATAATAATAGAAGGAAGTTTTAATAACTTATCAACTCAACTTGAAGCACTTGATTTAACTAATAAACGTGTTTGCATTGTAACAGACAGTAAGGTTGAAAAGTTATATGGTGATACTATTTTAGATATAGTTTCTAAGATTTCTAAGGAAGCATATATATTTAGTTTTCCAGCAGGAGAAGCAAATAAGAATTTATATACAGTAAAGGATGTTTATACCTTTTTAATTGAGAAGCATTTTGACAGAAAAGATATGTTAATTGCATTAGGTGGAGGTGTTGTAGGTGATTTGACAGGGTTTACAGCTGCAACTTATTTGCGTGGCATTGATTTTGTTCAAATTCCAACAACATTATTATCTCAATCCGATTCAAGTGTGGGCGGTAAAACAGGTGTTGATTTTGACGGATATAAAAATATGGTTGGTGCTTTTTATCAGCCTAAATTAGTTTATATGAATACATCAACATTTAAGACACTTACTAAAAAAGAGTATTTATCCGGTATGGGTGAGGTTATAAAGCATGGACTTATTAAGGATAAAGCATTTTATCAATGGATAAAGGATAATGCCTCCGGTATAAAGGCATTTGATGAAGATGTTCTTCTTTATATGGTAAAGAGAAATTGTGAAATAAAAAGAGATGTAGTTGAAAATGATTTTAAGGAGCTTGGAGAAAGAGCACTTTTAAATTTTGGTCATACATTAGGACATGCTATTGAAAAATTTGTTTATAGTGATAGATTGCATGGTGAATGTGTTTCAGTTGGTTTTGTTGGTGCGGCTTTTATTTCGATGAAAAAGGGATATATTTCAAAAGAGGAGTATAATGATATTTTAAGTACTTTAAAATTATTTGAACTTCCAGTATATGAGAATAGAATTGATATTGATGATGTATTAGCAGCAACTGTTTCAGATAAAAAGATGGAGGCAGGAAAAATAAAATTCATTATTCTTTCTTCAATTGGTAATGCTATAATGGATAAATCAATTGACCTGATTGATATGAAGGAAGCTTTAGGAGTTATTATTGATGAAAAATAAATCGATTATATCTAATAGAATACTAGCAATATTTATCACTATAGGAATATTGATTTTTATAGCTATTGATCAGATTACAAAGGTTATTGCTTTTAATAATTTAAAAGGTAATGATAGTATAGTTCTTATAAAGAATATTTTTAGCCTTACTTATATAGAAAATAAAGGTGCTGCATGGGGCCTGTTTGCAGGAAAAATGGGGATTTTTGTTATTGTTACAATGATTGTTGTACCTGTTTTGATTCTTTTTATCTTTAGAATACAAAAGGTTAAAAGAACAATAGATAATAAACGTTCTTACTCAATTTTACAGATGTTAATTGTAGTGCTTATTTCAGGTGCTATAGGAAACTGTATTGATAGAGTTTCAAGAGGCTTTGTTGTGGATTTTTTTGAGTTTACATTTATTGATTTTCCAGTATTTAATGTAGCTGATTGTTATATTACGGTTGGCACTACAATGTTGATATTATTAGTTATGTTTGCACTTAGTGATGAAGATTTTAATTTAATAACATCAAAAAAGCCTAGAAAGGAGTTAGATTAAGCTATGGTTGTAAATACATTCTATATTACTGAGGATGATGAGCCTATCAGAGTGGACAAGTACTTGGCAAATAATCTTGAAGATATAACAAGAAGCCGTTTGAAAATGATGTTTGATGATTGTCTTGTAAGAGTTAATGATAAAAGAGAAAAATGTAGCTATATTGTTAAACCTAATGATGTAATTAAAATTATTATACCTGATGCAATTATACCTAATGTTCAGGAAGAGGATTTAAATTTAAAAATAGTTTATGAAGATGATGATCTTGTTGTTGTAGATAAACCTAAAAATATGGTGGTACATCCGGCACCTGGACATTATACAGGTACGTTGGTAAATGGACTTATGTATCATTGTAAAGGTAGTTTGTCCGGCATTAATGGTGTACTAAGACCAGGTATCGTGCATAGAATAGATAAGGATACTACAGGGCTTTTGGTTGTTTGTAAAAATGATGCATCACATAGAGATATCGCAGAACAATTAAAAGTTCATAGTATTACTAGAAAATATCAAGCAATATGTTATAATAATATTAAAGAAGATGGTGGTACTGTTAATGCACCGATCGGCAGACATACAGGTGATAGGAAAAAAATGTCTATTTCTCATTTGAATGGTAAGGAAGCTATTACTCATTACAAGGTGTTAGACAGATTTAAAAACTTTACTCACATTGAATGTAGGTTAGAAACCGGAAGAACTCATCAGATAAGAGTTCATATGTCAAGTATTAACCATCCTATATTAGGTGATCCTTTTTACGGACCAAAGGACCAGCCTTTTAACTTAGAGGGCCAGACGTTACATGCTGGAGTTCTTGGATTTGTTCATCCAACAACAAAAGAGTATATGGAATTTGAATCTCCATTACCAGAATATTTTGTAAGGTTGCTTGAAATTCTAAAGAATAAATAATGAATGGAGGAAAATTATGGAAAAGAAATTTGTTATTACAATCGGTCGTCAATATGGAAGTGGCGGAAGAGAAATAGGATTTAAATTAGCAGAGAAACTAGGTATAAAATGTTACGATAAGGAAATACTAGCTGTTGCTGCTAAAGAAAGTGGTTTATGCCAAGAGATTTTTGAATCTCATGATGAAAAACCAACACAAAGTTTTTTGTATTCTCTTGTAATGGATACATACTCAATGGGGTATAATAATTCTGGGTTTATTGATATGCCTATTAGCCATAAGGTTTTTCTTGCACAATTTGATGCCATTAAAAGATTGGCTGAACAAGAATCTTGTGTTATTGTTGGAAGATGTGCAGAATATGCACTTGAAGGCAATCCTAATGTACTAAGTGTATTTATCCATGGAAAAATGGATGCTAAAATTGCAAGAGTAAAAGAAAGAAATAATATTTCTAAGGATTCTGATGCAAAGGATCTTATTATTAAGACAGATAAGAAGAGAGCTAGCTACTATAACTATTATACAAGTAAAAAATGGGCAGATGCAAAGAGCTATGATTTAGCAATAGACAGTGGTATATTTGGTATTGATGGAACAGTAGATGTTATTGCTTCAATATTGAATAAAAAGATGGAAACACATTGACAATATGTGTATTAGGTTGTAAACTAAAACACGTATGAATAATATGGGAGAGTAACCGTTGACATGAAGAAACAAATTTTTAATATAGCATTCTTTTTGATATTAATAGTTGGTACGATGTATTTTTTACTGAAGGACCAGGAAATATCCAAACTTTGGGATTGTATAGTGAATGCTAATAAGTTTTACTTATTTATTGGATTTATTCTGATTTTTATATTTGTTTCATCTGAATCGATTATAATTCATTATTTGATGAATTCTCTTTCGTATGCAGTTAAGTTTCTTCAATGCTTAAAGTATTCTTTTGTGGGATTTTTTGTAAGCTTAATTACGCCAAGTTCCACAGGTGGACAACCTGCTCAAGTATACTTTATGAAATTAGATAATGTAAGTGTTTCAATATCATCATTGGTATTATTGGTGGTTACTATTGCATATAAAATGGCATTATTTATTGTTGGATTTATTATGATATGTGCCAATGCTACATTTACATTTGAACATGTTAAAGGAATTGAAATTATTCTTATATGGGGAATAGGAGTAAATATCGTAGTAATTACAGCTTCATTATTAATACTTTTTAAGCAGTCACTAGCGAGAAGACTTATTGGAAAAGGTATATTATTTTTAGGAAAGCACAAATTACTTAAAAATCATGATACTAAACTTAAGAAGCTTTTAAATTCTATGCATAAATATGACAAGGGTGCAAAATACCTTAAGGAACACAAATTAGTGTTTTTTAATACCATTTTGATTTCGGTTATTCAGAGATTGGCTTATTTTGCAGTTACTTTTGTTGTTTATAAGTCATTTGGATTAAAAGGCTATAGTGCACTTGATATTATGACATTACAAATGCTTATTACTATGGCGGTTGATAATCTTCCATTACCTGGTGGATTAGGTGCAAGTGAAGGTATTTTCAAGATTTTCTTTCTGGAGATATTTACAGGAGTTTATCTTACAGCAGGATTATTGTTAAGTCGAGGATTAAACTATTATTTAATTGTTCTTGTGGGCGGTATTGTAACAGCATGTGCTGGGTTCTTTCAAAAAAAGAAAGTCGCTGCAAATGAATTAAGCGGGCAGTCTATTTATAAACAAGTTAATAAATTTGATATGCTTGATGAATTAGAAAAATCAGAAGAGGAATAAGGTAAAGACGATGATAGGATTTTATAACTATACTGTAATATTAACATATGTAGGATTGGTTTCTTCATTTATAGGAATAACTCAGTTGTATGAAGGAAGATTCTTAATTTCGATTTTTTGTCTGATTTTATCAGGCTTTTGTGATATGTTTGACGGTGTTGTGGCACGTAAACACACAACAAGAACTAAACAGGAAAAGATTTTTGGAATTCAAATCGACTCTTTATGTGATTTAGTATGTTTTGGTCTTTTTCCAGCATTGTTTAACTATACATACACAAGAAGTATAAATGAAAAATTATCACTTATCTCATTAGCTATAGGTGCTATGTTTATACTTACAGCACTTATTAGATTAGGGTATTTTAATGTAATGGAACAAGAACGTCAAGAGCAAACCACTGAAAAACGTGAGTATTATCAAGGCCTTCCTGTTACATCTATAGCTGGCTATTTACCTTTTATATTTATGTTTAGAAATATTTTAGGTGAAAATTTTGTTTATGCGCTTAATATTTTTACGATATTTATAGCTTTTCTATTTGTATATGATTTTAAAATGAAAAAACCTCATGGTATAAAGTTATTGTATTTAACAGTAATTGGAGTAGCAATGATTGTTGTTTTATTACTTCAAGGATTGAAAATAATTAGTTTCTAAGAAAGGATATATTTTAATATGTTATGTAAAGATCGTCATGGTGACATTGTTTTTGGTGAGAACTCGCAGGATAATTTTCTAAAGCTGCTTTATGGCAATGTGATTGGGCGGTCTTTTTTGCGTTTAATTACGAAGCCGATTTTATCTAAAGTGGTAGGAAATATTTTAAGTACTAAAGCGTCTTGTATTTTAATAGATCCGTTTATTAAATCTAATAAGCTTGATATGTCTGATTATAATGAGCGTGAATATTGCTCATATAATGACTTTTTTACAAGGGAGCTTATTTCAGGTGCCAGACCTATAAATGAAGCTGCAAATGAGCTTATAACGCCTGCTGATGGACGTGTTAGTGTTTATAAAATAGATGAAGAAGCAGTTTTTTCTATTAAAAACTCTTACTATACAGTTGAATCTATGTTAAAAAGTAAGAAGTATGCCAAGAAGTTTAATGGTGGTTATTGTGTAATTATACGCTTATGCGTTGATAATTTTCATAGGTATTGTTATCCTGATAATGGTATACAGGGTAAATCTAAGTTTATAAGTGGTGCATTGCATACAGTTAATCCTGAAGCATTAAATCATTATAATATTTATAAAGAAAATAGTCGTGAATGTACATTGTTACATACTGAAAACTTTGGTGATATTATGCAAATTGAGGTTGGTGCATTGATGGTTGGTAAGATAAAAAATAATCATACATGTGGCAAGGTTTTTAAAAAAGGTGATGAAAAAGGAATGTTTGAGTTTGGCGGCTCAACAGTGGTCATGTTAATTGAAAAAGATAAAGTACGTATAGATATGGATTTGATTCAGAATACTAATGAAGGTTTTGAGACATCAGTAAAGATGGGCGACTGTATTGGAAAGAAAATTGAGGCCTGCAGATGATTATAAAAATGAAATTTATGGGTCCAATAATTTTAGTTGAAAATTTGGAACGTTCGAAAGCATACAAGAATAGTCAAATTTGTGTGCTTTCTATTTTTTTAGCCTCTATCTATTCGGAAAACCTGCGTTTTGCGAATACTTGGGTGTGCCTTTTTCCCCTATTCATTATGATGTATTAATATCGAAAAAAGGATATTTAGCATTTTGGCTAAACATCCTTTTGGGATTTTACTTTTAAATATGTTTCATAATCACATTGTCTATAACTGGAAGCTTAATTGTCTTACCACCTAAAGCCATAAATGCTAAAAGGATAAAGAAAATTTTTTCTATTACATATATGATTTCCTTAAACCAATTTGTGATACCGAATCCATCATTAATTTGTGTTACCTTAGCTATTCTTAAAAAGAAGTTTATAAAATTAATTATATCATTTGAGAAAAATAAAATTAAAACTATTATGCTAACAAATACAGCTAAAAAAATACCTTTTATAACTGATGCTTTTAGCCATACATCGTCTTCTTTTGCTAATACATATCCACCTAATACTAATGTTGGTAATGCAAATACTGATGTGTTCATAAATAACGTGATACTAATGAAAAAATAGAACATAGCTGCTACTAAGCAATTGGATAAACCTAATTTAGTCTTAATCATGATTAAAACTCCTCCTTTTATAAATAATAAATTGTTTGTTACCTTTTTTTAGTATAACATGTATTTAATAATTTCGCAACAAAAAATATATAACGTCTTTTGGACTTGCCCAAAGTTTAATATAGTGATAAAATTATATGTAAAAATATGATGAATGAAAGGATTGCTTGAACTAAGCAAAATTATAAATTATGAAATTACAACAGTTATATAGCTATACCAGACGTGCTATAGATGATTATAATATGATAGATGAGAATGATAAAATAGCTGTAGGAATATCAGGTGGTAAAGATAGTCTTACCCTACTCTACGCGCTTCATGGTCTTATGCGTTTTTATCCAAAAAAATTCACTCTTGAAGCCATTACAGTTGATCTTGGATTAGGAATCCAAAAGTTAGATGACATAAGAATATTATGTGAACAATTAGGAGTAAAATACTCTATTGTAAATACTGAAATAGGAAAAATTGTTTTTGATGATCGTTTGGAAACAAATCCATGTTCACTATGTGCAAAAATGCGTAAAGGAGCATTGAATGAGAAAGCTTTAGAGCTTGGCTGTAATAAGATAGCTTATGCTCATCATAAGGATGACATAATCGAGACGATGTTTTTATCGCTTATTTATGAAGGTCGCTTCCACTCTTTCTCTCCATATACATTTTTAGACAGAACAGGGTTGACTGTAATAAGGCCTATGATGTATGTTGATGAAGCCGCAGTAATTAATTTTCAAAATACATATGATTTACCGGTTGCAAAAAATCCTTGTCCTGTAGATGGACATACCAAACGACAATATGTAAAAGAGCTTCTAAGACAAATTACAAATGAGAATCCAGGGGTACGAGAAAGACTATTCCATGCAATCACTAGCGGAAATATAAAGGGTTGGCCAGATATAGCTAAAATCAAAGAACTATAAAGGAAACATAATATTATGCCAAATAATGTAGTTACATACCATGAACAAGTTAATAGAGAACTTATAAAAGAACAACGTAGGTTATTAGAGCAGCTACCAAAGTTTTGCACTACTTTTTTTAGAGGTATTGACTCTACTACTTCTCCACGTTCAAGAGTAGGCTAT
>JAVBUL010000210.1:0-9136 GCA_031555415.1 Lachnospiraceae bacterium
GACATATTCAACAAATGCTGCTTCGATATTTTTAACTACATCTCTTACATGACCTACATATATATTATTTAGTAAATTCACTTCATCATTATAAAAAATATCAAGCTTTTCACTGCCGCTACTTCCAAACCTGCTACAAGCTACTCCGTCTTTTATTTTAATAATAACAGTTTTTTTTGTGTTATTTAACATACTTCTTTACCGAAATCCTCCAAGGGAATAAAATTTGGTTCTTCTAAAGTTCCGTTATTTCCATAAACCTCTAATCTTGTAATCAATAATGCTAATTCGTTAAAATCCTTACCTAAATAAGCGTAAAATGCTTGAACAACAAGCTCCGGCTTAATATTATTCACACTGCCTGATGCAAGTTTTAATATTAAAGCATCATCCTCAATATACCATTTATAAATGAATGGTAATATATCCATTTCCACTTCGCTTTTCTTTGTCTGCTTAATAACATTTATTGATTTTTGTTCCATAAAACTTTCAAAACTAGCTAATTCATCACTTGTAAGCTCATAGTCTTCTCTAAAATCCACAAGATAATCAGCAGCTTCAACGCTTGCCATTGCATTTTTTGCATTGTCAGGTAATGATCTATAGCTAATAATTTCTATTCCATCTACACTTTGAGAGTTTAGCCTTGCTACAGCTTCTTTTGAACAGAAGGTTGTATTTACTTCAATATCAACATATTCACCTTCACTGCAAAGTCCAACACCTAAAGGTGATGCAAACGACATCTTTTGATGTGGATTAAAGCCCTCTGAATAAGCTATATCTATTTCAGCTCTTCTTATAAGCTTTTGAAAATATCTCATAGTATCAAGATGTCCAATAAATTTAAGACTACCTCTTTTTGCAAACTTAATTCTTATAGGTAAAGTTTCTCTAATAGTCGTATTATTCAAAACAAACACCTCCTCCAAATGAAGCTGCACCGCAGCCTTGACATTCCATACGGCAGTTTGGTGTCACTTTTTCTTCATTTGCTCTTTGCCATTCTTTTAATAAGAATTTCTTTGTAACACCTATATTAATAAAATCCCAAGGGAATATTTCATCTTCATTACGTGTTCTTGTAGTATAGAAATCAACATCTACACCAGTTTCTTCTATTGCCTTCATCCACTTATCATTATCAAAGGAATCACCCCATGAATCGTATAAGCATCCATTATTATAAGCACTAAGAATCATCTTACTAAGTCTTCTATCTCCCCTAGCTAATAATCCCTCTAATACTGAAACATCTGCTTCATGCCAATTATATTTCATGCTCTTTTTATTAAGCATTTCCTTGAATTTAGCATTAACAATTCTAGCTTTTTCCATAAATTCTTCTCTTGTAGACATACTTGCCCACTGGAACGGAGTAAATGGCTTTGGAATAAAGAATGATGAGCTTGCTGTAATAGAAACCTTACCATTTCGCTCTTCTTTTGGTATTTCATAATACTTTCTGGCTATCTTTTCTGAAAGCTCTGCAATACCTTCCATGTCTTCTAGTGTTTCTGTAGGAAGTCCTAACATAAAATATAGTTTTACCTTAGTCCATCCACCTTCAAAAGCAAGTGCACAGCCATTTATTATATCTTCTTCTGTTAAGCCTTTATTTATAACGTTTCTAAGACGTTGAGAACCAGCCTCAGGTGCAAATGTAACACTACTTTTTCTGATATCCTGAACCTTACTCATTACATCTAATGAAAAAGCATCCACTCTAAGCGATGGCAATGAAACATTAACTCCCCTTCCTTTATACTCAATTAAAAAATTTAGTAGTTCATCTAGTTTGGAATAATCGCTTGAACTAAGTGAACTAAGTGAAATTTCTTCATGTCCGGTGTTTTTAAGCATCTTTGATGCTAAATCTTTTAAAAATTCTACATTTCTCTCTCTTACAGGTCTGTAAATCATACCTGCCTGACAGAATCTACAACCTCTTATACAACCTCGTTGAATTTCTAGTACAACTCTATCCTGAGTTGCCTTAATAAATGGTACTAGCGGCTTTTCAGGGTATACTGTATTACTAACATCCATAACTATTTCTTTTGTTACAGTTGTTGGTGCATTTTCATTATTAGGTGCAAATGTTTTAATGGTTCCGTCTTCGTTGTAATCTACATCGTAAAACATTGGTACATAGAGTCCGGGGATTTTTGCAGCCATTTCAAGAAACGAGATTCTGGTACCACCATTAGCCTTGTTTTTTCTATAAGCTTCAATTAAATCCACATAGACAGTTTCACCTTCTCCGATATAGAAGATATCAAAAAAGTCTGCGATTGGTTCTGGATTGTAAGTACAAGGACCTCCGCCTATTACAATAGGATCCTCCTCACTACGTTCACATGACAACATTGGAATATTGCTTAAATCAAGTATTTGCAATATATTTGTATAACACATTTCATATTGAATAGTAATTCCTAAGAAATCAAAATCCTTTATAGGCTGCTGTGTTTCAAGCGAAAACAATGGGATTTTTCTTTCTCTTAGAATCTTGTCCAAATCATGCCAAGGGGAATATACTCTTTCGCAGTATACTCCCTCCATTTTATTAAACATATCATATAATATCTGAATTCCTAAATGAGACATCCCTATCTCATATACATCAGGAAAACACATACAAAATCTTACATCTACCTCTTTTAAATCTTTGACAACCATATTTACTTCATTGCCAATATATCTTGCAGGTTTTTCAACCTGTAATAGTATTTCATCTGATAAAGCTGGTTTAACCATTTAACTTTTATCCTTTCGGTTTATTTATAACTATTTGTAGATAATTACCGGTATATCATTTGGTATATTATCGTATATAATTTTTGCATTTTCTAAAGGTGTATATATAGAGCCATAGCTACCATTTGTTTTATAAGAAATTCCACCAAAGTCAGTTCTCCAATCACAAGAAACAACACCTATATTGGTTTCTACTGAATTGCCATAAAAGACCATCCAGTATGCTACTGTTTTATCAAAATAACTACGATTAAATTTATAATTTTTCATCATAAAACGCATTCTGTAGACACCTGTAGGAGTTTCATATTCGGATAAGTTTTTACCACTGATAATATCACATTCGGTAATCAACTCACCCTTACTATAGCAAAATAAACGTTGCTTAGAAAGGCATACCTCAATGTACGTATCTCCAAAATCATTATCTTCTCCATAGGAAACGGCTTTTTGAAGATAATTTAGCTCACGGGTTACATCCTTAGCTTCTTTTATATTGTTTATAATTTCATCTACTTCAGCACCTGTTGCAATCCACCATCCATAATCACCACCTCTTATAGTAGTTTCAACTCCATATGAATTAATGAATTTTCTGGTTTGCCCCATTGTTTCATAATCTTTTGCTAATGTTTCTACATACTCTTCAATAGCTTCTTTGTCAAATTGTATTTCAAGATTTTCATCTACTGACAACCAATTACTTATTTTTTTAGAATCAATAACTTCCTGATGTGAATATTCAGTAGTATCCTCATCCTCAGTGCTATCTCCAAAAATCAAAGTTATCTTTGTGTTTACATAGCTGTTTAGCTTTGAAATCAAGCCATCATATACATTTGAATCTGAAATCAAGCTATCTGTATAACAACCGCTTTCTTCTATATTAAACTCTTTTTCAAGGTCTTTAACAGCATCTAAAATCATTCCTTTTAGTTTTTCTGAATCTACTCTAGTTCCCGCTTCTGCCCTGGTGATTATATATGTAGTTCCATCATATGAAATCACAGGTGCTGTAGGTTCAACTATTTTATCAGGATCAATACAGTTTAAGAAATTCACCTTACTTTCTAATAAGGCTTCATTATAGGATATATATGTTTCAACAGTGTACTCCTTATCACTGCCAAAAAGCCATAAGTATTGATTTTGAGACTCTTTAATAACATCTAAATCACCTTTAATGGCAATCTCTAACTCTATATCTTGTGCTGATATTCGTTCTTCTGTATTATTTCTTTCTATAATTCTTAAATAATAAGTTCTTATTTCATCCTCTAACAGATCATTTACATCATCTATACTTTTATAAGAACAATCAATTCCGTTAATCGTCGTTCCTGACAAGAAATGATATTGAAAAAAAACTGAAGCTGATAGATAAAAAATCATCAATATCACAAAAACACTAACGCATGACAATATAATTATTTTTTTCTTAGATTTCCCCTGCATAAACCCTCCGAATTAATAAACTTGTTTTATTTGTTTATCAAGAATTGCTTTATAGTTCAACTTTAGTTGAATCTATTATTCTTGCAAAGTTCGGATTTATCCGAATCTTTTTTTAACGATGAGCTAATTCTGTAGTTATATCCTCCCATGTTACACCACGCTCAGCCATTAAAACCATCACATGATAAAGGAAGTCTGAAATTTCATACTTAATCTCTTCCGAATTCGGATTTTTAGCCGCTATAATTATCTCTGTAGCTTCTTCTCCAACCTTCTTTAAAATCTTATCAATGCCCTTATCAAATAAATAATTTGTATATGAACCTTCTTTTGGATTTTCTTTTCTATCTAAAATAACATTAAGTACATCCTCAAATACTTTATGAGGATTACGTTCTACATATTCCTTTTTTACTATTTCATTAAAGAAACAATTTCTACTGCCTGTATGACATGCTGCGCCTACTTGGAAAACCTTTGCCAATATAGTATCGTTATCACAATCAGCGGTTAGTTCTTTAAAATACTGAAAATGACCAGAAGTTAATCCTTTTTCCCAAAGCTCTTTTCTACTTCTGCTATAATATGTCATTCTTCCAGTTTTTATAGTATAGTCAAAAGCCTCTTCATTCATATATGCAAGCATTAAAACTTCATTGGTTTTATAGTCTTGTACAATTACTGGCACTAATCCGTCATTATTCGACTTCAATTCACTGAATTTTATCTTTTGCCGATTTGTTTTGACAGGTATTCCTTCATTTTGCAGAATAGTTTTCAAATTCATATAATCAATTACCTTATTTGTCTGACAAATATAAGAATATCCATATACATTTTTGTGATAAGTTAGTTTTACAGCTGCTGATAGAGCTATTTCAAGATTTTCAGTGCTATTTTCGTTAGCCTCGACCATCACAACATCATCATGAACATACATAACAGGTAATGCAAAGTCACAATCATCAATACTTACTTCCGTTTTCAAAATAAGGCTTGCACCTTGTTCTTTATAAAACTCAGCATCTTTTGCTGATATTCGTCCTTTTACTAAAACGGCTATCTTTTCACTTCCAAATCTTTCTGAAGCTTCTTTAATAAGCTCTTGATTAGAAGGCTTTCCCATATTAAGAATCGCATAGCTTGCACCTGTATAAAGGTATTTTTTTACATCCTCAAGACGTTCGATACTGCCTCCTAAAAATATAGGTACATCAGTATTAGATACTATTTCCTTTACAATATCAATGTTTAGCTCATGCTCAGCATCATTCTCTGATTTTTCAGCGATATAAATAGCATCAGCTCCATAATTTCCTATAAACTGACAAAAATCCTTTGGATTTTCATATAATGTTACAGGATTTTTTGCACTATTACATGCTTTTCCGTTAAATAAAAAAACCTCTTGAATCAAATTTACATTATTCATTAGTTAGACCTCTCCTACATAATTTAAAATAATCTCATATTGAAGATTGTACCACAATATGAGATCATTGTAAAATTTTTATTATTATAAAATTCCTTTAGTTGATAAAACTGAGTTTATTCTATCATCTACTACTGTTGCACCATCTAAAGCCTTTGCAAAACTCTTAAATGCACATTCAATAATGTGATGATCATTATTTCCTGAGAACATTTTAAAATGCAAGTTCATTGCAGCTGCATAAGATATTGCATAAAAGAATTCTTTAGTCATAGCTGTTTCAAAGTATCCGCACATATCTGTGCTAAACTCAAGATCATACGCAAAATATGGTCTGCCTGATAAATCAAGTGCACACATTATTAAAGCATCATCCATTGGTAATGTAGCACTTCCATAGCGTTTAATACCACTTTTATCACCAACTGCTTCTTTAATAGCCTGACCTATTACAATACCTACATCTTCTATTAAGTGGTGACAATCAACATATAAATCACCTTTTGCAATAACTGTAAGGTCAAATAAGCCATGTCTTGCAAAATTGTTAAGCATATGATCAAAAAAACCTATACCTGTACTAATTTCAGTTTTACCTGTTCCATCAAGGTTTAATCTAACCTCAATCGCTGTTTCACCTGTTTCACGTTTAATTGATGCTGTTCTTGCCATCACTATACCTCCCGCTAATTTATTCTTGCAAAGTTCAGCTTTGCTGAATCTTTTTTTATTCAAAACGTACCTTTATACTATTAGCATGAGCTGTTAATTGCTCTGATTCTGCGAATTTAATTATATCCTTGCTTATTGGCTCAAGTGCTTCTCTTGAATATGAAATAATGCTTGATTTCTTGATGAAATCATCAACACTAAGTGGTGAGAAGAACTTTGCTGTACCATTTGTAGGTAATACATGGTTTGGACCTGCAAAATAATCGCCAAGTGGCTCTGAACTGTATTCACCTAAGAAGATAGCTCCTGCATTCTTAATCTTTGTCATTGTATCAAAAGGGTTCTTTGTTATAATTTCAAGGTGTTCTGATGCAATTTCATTTGTTATATCAATCGCCTCTTTCATAGAAGAAGCAATTAAAATATATCCATAATTCTCAAGAGATTTTTCTAATATTTCTTTTCTTGATAAAACTTGAACAAATTTATCAACCTCTTCAGACACTTTATCAGCAAGCTCTTTGCAAGTAGTTACTAAAATCGAACTGGCAAGTTCATCATGTTCTGACTGAGATAATAAATCCGCAGCTATATAACGTGGATTTGCTGTTTCATCAGCTAACACTAAAATTTCACTTGGTCCCGCAATAGAATCAATACTTACAAAACCAAATACAGCCTTTTTTGCAAGTGCAACAAAAATGTTACCAGGTCCAACTATTTTATCTACCTTAGGAATACTTTCCGTACCAAATGCCAAAGCCGCTACTGCCTGCGCACCACCAACTTTATATACAGTATCAACACCGGCAATACTTGCAGCCACTAATGTTCCTGGATTAACCTTTCCGTCTTTTCCAGGAGGTGTAACCATAACTATCTCTTCAACACCGGCTACCTTTGCAGGAATAACATTCATAAGAACGCTTGAAGGATATGCAGCTTTTCCGCCGGGTACATAAACTCCAACCTTTTCAAGTGCTGTAACCTTTTGTCCTAAAATAGTTCCATCCGGTTTACTGTCAAACCAGCTATATTGTTTTTGCTTAATGTGGTAATCTTCAATATTCTTTGCAGACCTTTTCATAACCTCTATAAGTTCAGGTTCAACAACTGCAAACGCTTCATCTATTTCAGCCTGAGTTATTTTAATATTCTCTGCATTTACAACAGTGTTATCAAACTTTAAAGTATACTCTGATACTGCCTTATCGCCGTTTTGTCTTACATTATTAACTATCTCATTTACTGTATCAGCATATGAATCATAGTTATTAGGACTTCTTTTTAATAAGTCATTTAATATATTTTTCTTTGACTGTTCGTCAATTTCAATAATCCTCATTGTTATACCTCCAAATATTGTTCTAGCAAGAATGGTTTTATCATTCTTTGCAAAGTTCGGCTTTAGCCGAATCTTTTTATATAATATCTTTTAAATCTTTAATAAGCTTCATAATTCTTTCATTTTCCATCTTCATACTAACCTGATTTACAATCATTCTTGCTGATAATGGACAAATCTCTTCTAATACATCAAGACCATTCTCTTTTAGTGTAGCACCTGTTTCAACAATGTCAACAATAACTTCTGACAAACCTACAATCGGTGCGAGTTCTACAGAACCATTTAATTTAATAATTTCTACAGTCTGATGCTTTTTATTGTAAAAGTAATCCTTTGCAATATTAGGGTACTTACTTGCAACTCTAATCATCTCATGATGCTTTAAAAGATCCTTCGCTGAATTTGGTCCGCATACACACATACGACAATTTCCTACGTTTAAATCAAGTACTTCTAAAACCTTTCTGCCTTCTTCAAGAATAGTATCCTTACCAACCACTCCGATATCAGCAGCTCCATATTCAATATATGTCGGAACATCTCCTGCCTTAGCAAGAAAAAACTTAAGTTTCAGTTCTTCATTTACAAAAATAAGTTTTCTTGTATCTTTATCTTTCATTTCTTCACATGTAATGCCTATTTGTTCAAGCATTTCAAGTGTTTTCTTTGCTAATCTTCCTTTTGCAAGTGCAATTGTTAAATAACGCATATAAATTCTAGCCTCCAATCTGATATTTTATATAGCCGAATAAGTTTCTGTATCACCTTCTGCTTTTATATAAATAAGTTTCTGTGTCTCACTTCTGTTAATATATCTTCTATAATCATCTATTGACTTTGTAGAACTTTTTCTGATAAGAGTTGTTGCAACGCCACTGTTTCTAAGGTTATTTGCCATCTTTACTGCATATGCTTTACAATCATTCTCATATATCATAAGGCAATTCTCAACTTCTATATCAAGCTCAATTTTTTGTCTGTTAAAAACGTTTAATAATTGATCTAAGTTAATTGCAAATCCCATAGATGCTGACTCTTTACCAAATTGCTTTAATAAATTGTCATATCTTCCACCTGTAGCTACTGCATCACCTGTTCCATAAGTATACACCTTAAATACTAATCCAGTATAATACTCATGAGTTCCAACAATACCAAGATCAAATGAAACATATTCCTCATATCCATAGTATGTCAAAAGCTCATATACCTTTTCCATTCTATCTAAAGCATTGTTAATCTTATTATTAGATATCATACCTTTTGCTTCATTTATAGCTTCTATAGAGCCTACTAAATCAGGCAATTTAAGAAACATCTGTCTTAACTGGCTTGAAATATCTGTTTTTGTAAGTAATTCCTCAACTCCAAAGTAGTTTTTATTTTCAAGTAATATCTTAAGCTCTTCAATTTCATCCTCATTAAGATGAGCTTCTTCCATAAGACCTTCAAGAAAATCAATATGT
>JAVBUL010000220.1:0-6858 GCA_031555415.1 Lachnospiraceae bacterium
TTGGACAACGAATAATTTGGAAGAAACATTTGTAAATTAAGAATGGGATTATAATGTGAAGCATTATGAATGGCTTGGACCGGAACATTTCGTGGTTATTATGGGATATGATATTGAGAAAAATATTATTAAAATAGTTGACCCACAGAACGGATATTTAGAGCAAGATTTAGTGAGATTTATAGATGTTTGGAAAATGATGGGATTTCAAGCAGTTACAGTTGAACGCATAGACAAATAGTTTTAAAGAAAGGTTGAAATAAAATGGAAGTACTTAAAAATTTAGTAATATTACTGATAGGTTTTGTGTTGCTTATAAAAGGAGCAGATTATTTTGTTGAAGGAAGTTCGTCTGTAGCAAGAAGATTTAAAATACCAAGTATTGTAGTAGGTCTTACAATCGTCGCAATGGGAACAAGCCTTCCGGAACTTTCAGTGAGTGTGTCGGCAGCGTTGAATGGCTCAAATGCAATTGCTGTTAGTAATGTTGTAGGTTCCAATATATTTAATATATTGGTAGTGCTTGGCGCTTGTGCACTGTTTGCAAAAATGCCTGTTAATAAGTCGACTTTAAAAAGAGAATTTCCATTTTTAATTATAATATCAGTGATAGTTACAGTTATGATTATTGATAATAAATTACCATGGGCAGGAAGTACAGATATGGGAGTGGGAACAATAGCACGTTTTGATGCAGCTATTTTGTTAGCACTATTCATATCCTTTTTGGCTATTACTGTGAAAATGGCATTAAGAGGAAGACAAGAGACCATAAAAGAAGAGAAAAAAGAGCAGGGTAAGGAAATAAGCTTAGTAACAAGCTTGATTTTTATTGTTTGCGGAATAATAGCAATAAAGTTTGGCGGCGACTTCGTTGTGTCAGGAGCAAAAAATATTGCGATTTCATTTGGAATGAGCGAGACTTTGGTTGGATTAACTATAGTGGCTATTGGAACAAGTCTTCCGGAGTTAGTGACATCTCTTGTTGCGGCAAGAAAAGGAGAAACAGAACTGGCGGTTGGAAATGTTGTAGGCTCTAATATTTTCAATTTAATATTTATTCTTGGACTATCAAGTATGATGCATCCTATTGTGGTAGAAATGCAAGGTCTGATTGATATTTTGGTGATGATAGTTATTACAATTGTTTCATTTTATTTCGGAATAACAAAGAAGTTTTATAGTAAAAAAGAAGGGGCAGTGATGGTTGCCATGTATGCAGCATATATGGTATATGCAATAGTTCGTTAGATTTAAGAGAGGTGTAAATTTGATTAATACATATAAGTGTAAGGGGTGCGGAGCGCCAATTGAGTTTGATGCAAGTGCGGGAGAGTTGGTATGTGAGTATTGTGATACACATATGTCAGTGGAAGAACTGAAAAAAAGTGGTGAGCAGTTTGAAGCTGTAGTAGATGAAGAACATGGAAAATCAGTTCCAAAGTATGATATAGGCGGATATCATTGTGATAGCTGTGGAGCACAGCTTTTAGTGGATAAAGATACGACTGCGACTACATGCAGTTTTTGTGGAAGTTCAGCAATTATTAGAAATATGCTGGAGGGTACTCTTAAGCCGGCAAAGGTGGTGCCATTTAAAGTCACAAAGGATCAGGCAAAAGATTTATTTAAGAAGTGGACAAAAAAAGGGATTTTTACTCCATCACAGTTTAAGAAAAAAGAAGTGGTTGAAAATATAACGGGTATGTATGTACCATATTGGTTATATGATTATAATGCACGTGAATTTATGGTGGCAACAGCTACAAGAACCAGACATGAAACAATAGGTGATTATAAATACACACATACTGATCATTACAGAATAGTAAGAGATGGTTTTGCTGATTATAAAAAAGTACCTGCAGATGCTTCGGAAAAGATGCCAGATAAAACAATGGATTTACTGGAACCATTTGATTATAGTGATTTGAAAGATTTTGAAATGCCGTATTTGTCGGGTTATCAGTCAGAAAAGTATAATTACGATAGTGCAGAAATGGCACCAAGAGTTGAAAGTCGAGTAAAAGATTATATTTATAATGAGGTAAGAAAAACAATATATGGATATGGTACAGTATCGGTTATAAGAAATGATACGACACTTAACAGAAAAAGCGCTACATATACATTGTTACCGGTTTGGTTACTTACATATAGATATAAAGATAAAAATTACATGCTTACAATAAATGGGCAGACAGGTAAACAGGTGGGAACATTACCGATAGCAAAGGAAAAAGTATTCGCATGGTTTGGAGGATTATCTATAGGACTGTTTGGAATTCTTTGGGCGTTAGGAGGTTATTTAGGATGAGAAATCAGTTTAAATTATTGACCTTGCTAGTATGTCTTTTGATATTTGGAAACATTACTGTATATGCAAATGGATTCAATCAAGATGACCAAAAGATTTTTGATAATGCAGATATACTGTCAGATTCGGAAGAAGAGGAATTACAAAAATTAGTAGTTTCAACTGCTAAAGAGTTAAAAGTTGATATTATTATTCATACAACAGATAGTACGTTTGGAAAAACGACAGAAAGATATTCAAACGAATTTTACGATGATAAGGGATTTGGTTATGAATATAAACATGGTTCAGGTATTATGCTTGTTATAGATACAGATATAGAAAATAGAGAAGTGTATATTGATACTGTAGGATTGGCTAATATCTATATAGATGATGATGAGATAGAAAAAATTCTTGATGATATAATAGGCTATGTATCATCAAATCAGTATTATACACTATGTAAGAAGTTTATTTCTGTTGTAAAGCCGTGTATTATAGAGGGATCAAAAGAATCTAACAATAAAGAATGGATAGATGATTGGAACAATGGTGTTTACGATTCAGATGAAAAGGTTGAAGCGTTTAAAGAAGAGCATTTTGATAAAAAAGCATTTACATATTTGAAAAATCCATTTATTTGTGCTATTATTGCATTGGTTGTTTCAGGAATAATTGTCGCTATTATGTCTACAGGCAGGAAAACGAAGTGTACAGTAAATAGTGCAACTTATATGGATAAATCAACGTTTAAACTTAGAGTAAAAGCAGATAATTTTACACATACTACAACCAAAAAGACTAAAATCAATACTGAATCCTCTGGCAGAGGTTCAAGAAGCAGTGGTGGTGGTTCATCACACAGTAGCAGTAGAGGAGTCAGCCACGGTGGCGGCGGTAGAAAATTTTAATAACATTCAGGAGGCAATATTAAATGGCAGAGAATAAAAACCCGATAGTAACATTTGAAATGGAGAATGGAGATATTATTAAAGCAGAGCTTTATCCAGAAATAGCTCCTAACACAGTAAACAATTATATCAGTCTTATAAAGAAAGGCTACTATGATGGTCTTATCTTTCACAGAGTAATAAGAGGCTTTATGATTCAAGGAGGATGCCCAGAAGGAAGCGGAATGGGAGGCCCTGGATATGACATTAAAGGTGAATTTTCAATTAATGGGTTTGAAAATAATCTTGTACACACAGAGGGTGTTTTATCAATGGCAAGATCGATGAATCCTGATTCAGCGGGCTCACAGTTTTTTATTATGCATAAAAATTCACCACATCTTGATGGACAGTATGCAGCATTTGGAAAAGTAACAGAAGGTATGGAAGTAGTTAATAAAATAGCTGAAGTGCCTACAGATTTTTCGGACAGACCACTCGAAGTTCAAAAATTAAAGAGTGTTACAGTGGATACATTTGGAGTAGAGTATCCAGAACCAGAAAAATGCTAAAGGCGATTATTTTTGATATGGACGGGGTGCTGGTAGACAGTGAACCCGTCCATTTTAGGGCAACTAAGGTTGTAATGGAACGTTTTGGAATAAATCTAGATTATGAAGAATATAAGGGCTTTATAGGCTCTACAGTTGAATTCATATGGAAACATTACAAAGAACATTATAACTTGAAGGAATATGAGTGGAATGAGCTTTTTAAGATGGCAGAGGAAATTGTTGATGATATTATTAAGAAAGAAGGATATCCTGTAATAGATGGAGTTAAAGAGATTGTAGTTTCTGTGGCGAAAAAGGGATATAAACTTGCAATAGCATCATCATCTCCGATGAATAAGATATTAATGAACATTAAGAAAATAGGAATAGAAAACTGTTTTGAAGTACTTGTAAGTGGCATGGAAGTTGGAAAACCGAAACCAAATCCTGATATTTTTTTGGAAGCTGCAAAAAAACTTGGAGTGGATTCTAAAGAGTGCGTAGTTATTGAGGATTCATGCAATGGCACGAAAGCAGCAAAAGCAGCAGGTATGGCATGTCTTGGTTTTGTTAATGAAAATTCAGGAAATCAGAATTTATCAGAAGCAGATTATCTTTTTGAAAGCTTTAGAAGTATAGATGAAAGTTTTATAAGGATGGTGCATAATCACTGTTTTAAGGAACCTTTTAAGGTGCTTGAAACAGAAAGATTGATAATAAGAGAAATGTCATTAAGTGATATTGATAGGTTATATGAACTATATAGTGATGAAGATGTTACAAAATATATGGAAAATCTTTTTGAAAACAAAGAAGATGAACTAAAGTACATGCAAAATTACATAGATAATATATACAAGTTTTATGGATATGGGACATGGATAATAACCTTAAAGGATAATACGATAATAGGAAGATCAGGCGTAGAGTTTAAAGAGGATGATGGTCAGGTGTTAGGATATATGCTTGGAAAAGAGTATTGGGGAAATGGATATGCTTTTGAAGCATGTAATGCAATATTAAAGTATGTTAGATGTGAATATGATATAACTAATGTGAATACAAAGGTTCATAAAAATAATATTCGTTCTATAGTTTTAGCTAATAAGCTAGGTTTTACCTTGGATTATGATAAGGTTGATAATGAAGGATATATTTTGGGTTGTTGTGAAATTTCTGATATTTAAGAACCAAAAAGCAGTGTAGAGGGGACTACACTGCTTTTTGGTTGATTAGGTTACTTTGTTTTTTTGTATATAATAAAAAAGGGAGGAAGTCTGCAGTTTCCTGCTGACTTATATTATGAAAAAATATCGTTACATAAATCTTTTTATGTTTTCGATAATTGTATTATATAAGTCAATAGTGAAGAAAGAGTGATTATATTGTAAAAGGTTTTTGTACAGTATTTGAACAAATTGTAAACACCAGAAAAAAATGTAAATTAGCAGAAAATGTTTTACTTTTGCTGCAATTTTTGATAAGATTAATATTGGTAAAAAAATAACAAATATTTTGAAAGGTAGAGAAGGTATGTATAAGATTGTAAAAAAGCAAGAATTAAATCCAACTGTCACATTAATGAAGATAGATGCTCCTTTTATTGCAAAGAAAGCAGAACCAGGTCAGTTTATTATCTTAAGAGTTGATGAGGATGGAGAGAGAATTCCTTTAACGATTGCTGATTTTGATAGAGAAGAAGGAACTGTTACAATAATATATCAAATCGTTGGGGCAGGAACAGAGAAATTAAATGCATTAAAAGAAGGAGAAAGCTTACAGGATTTTGTAGGACCTTTAGGAGTACCATCACATGTTGAAGGTTTGAAGAAGGTAGCTGTAGTTGGTGGTGGTGTAGGTTGTGCTATCGCTTATCCAGTTGCAAAAAAGCTTCACAATCTAGGTGCAGAAGTTCACTCAATAGTAGGTTTTAGAAATAAAGATTTAGTTATACTTGAAGATGAATTTGATGAAGTAAGTGACAAGCTTGTTATGATGACAGATGACGGAAGTCATGGTACAAAAGGTCTTGTAACACAAGCTCTTAAAGAACTTATTGAAAATGGTAATGAATATGATGAAGTAATAGCAATTGGGCCGCTTATTATGATGAAGTTTGTTGCTCAGTTAACAAAAGAATATAATATAAAAACTACAGTAAGTATGAACCCTATCATGATTGATGGAACAGGTATGTGTGGTGGTTGTAGACTTACAGTTGGTGGAGAAACTAAGTTTGCATGTGTTGATGGTCCTGATTTTGATGGACATCTTGTGGATTTTGATGAATCACTTGCAAGAGGAACAATATTTAAAGAGTTTGAAAGAAAAGCTCACGAAGAAGTATGTAATTTGCTTAAGAAGGAGGTGCAGTAATTATGCCAAATATGTCATTAAAGAAAAATGAAATGCCAGCACAGGATCCAAATGTGAGAAACAAAAACTTTCTTGAAGTTGCTTTAGGATATAGCGAGGAGCAGGCGTTAGATGAAGCTGCTCGTTGTCTTAATTGTAAAAAGAAAAATTGTGTAGAGGGATGTCCTGTACAGATTGATATACCAGAATTTATTAGCGAAGTAGCTAAAGGTGAATATGAAAAAGCATATGATGTAATATCAAAGTCTAGCTCATTACCAGCAGTATGTGGACGTGTATGTCCTCAGGAATCACAATGTGAAGGATTATGTGTAAGAGGTATTAAGGGTGAACCGGTTGGAATTGGTAGACTTGAAAGATTTGTTGCAGATTATCATAATCAAAATAGTACAAATGCTGGAGAAAAACCGGCTTCAAACGGACATAAGGTGGCTGTAATTGGTTCAGGTCCTTCAGGACTTACATGTGCGGGAGATTTGGCTAAAAAAGGATATGAGGTTACTGTATTTGAGGCACTTCACCTTGCAGGTGGTGTATTGGTATATGGTATTCCAGAATTCCGTTTACCAAAGGCGATTGTTCAGAAAGAAATTGACGGATTAAAAGCACTTGGTGTAAAAGTTGAAACAAATATGGTAATAGGTAAAGTTCTTTCGATTGATGAACTTATTGAAGAATATAAATTTGAAGCAGTATTTATTGGTTCAGGAGCAGGCTTACCAAGAATTATGAATATTCA
>JAVBUL010000008.1:0-6097 GCA_031555415.1 Lachnospiraceae bacterium
GCATGAATAATTCGATTTTTGTTCAGTGTCATAAGAGCTATGCAGTTAACTTGACGAAAATAACTTCTCACAGAAAAAATGTTATTATTTTATGCAAGAATACTTTAATTCCAGTAAGCCGATCAAGACAAAAAAATGTAAATGCTATATTTATGCGATATGTAGGAAATTTATATGATAATCATTATGAGTAAGGAGTAATGATAAAGGTTATGGTAGAGGTATGGACAGTAATTTATATAGTATTTATAACAATTGCATTCTTTGTAGTAGCAGTTAAGTTTTTTCTGATTAACGTTAGAATAAGGCGGCTTATTCATGATAATGAATATTTATCAAAACAAAACCAGATGCAAAATGAGTATAATGTGGTATTTGATGAATATCAACAAGAGCTTAGAAAAGTCAAGCACGATATAAGTAATCATTTATATACAATTGAACTGATGTTGGAAAATAAAATGGAATCAGAAGGAAAAAATTATGCTAAAGAGGTAAAGAATAAATTTAAATTGAAGCAAATAAGTTATTGTGAAAACAGAGTCGTAGATGCTGTTTTATATAACAAGGTTTCTTTAGCTGAAGAGAGTGATATTAAGGTAGATGTTAATGTTGCATTGGAGAAAGAGTTGCCTTTTGAACAAGTTGATTTGACATGCGTATTTTCAAATATCTTAGATAATGCAATAGAAGCATGTTTAAAATGTAAAATATCTGAGAGATTCATACAGTTGTATGTAGATAAAAAGAATGGACAGTTGGTTATAAAATGTATTAATTCTTGTGTGGGCGGAATTAAGATAGGTAAGGACTATATGGTAAGGTCAAGTAAGAGTATGCAATCTAAAAAGGATATGCTATCACATGGGTTGGGAATGAAATTGATTAAGGAAACAGCAGAAAAGTATAATGGAAGTATCTATTGTGAAGAAGAAGGTGGGATTTTTACTGAGATTGTGAGATTGGAGATGGATAGAGCATTAAAATGAAATATGTTTTATATTAGGAAAATGTATTAAAAATAATCACTAAAAAAAGTGTCAGTTTGATTTGCTGGCATTTTTTTGATGGAAAAAAAAACAAAAAAATACATTAAAAGTGCAAATTTTGCAAAAAGTTACAAAAGACGAGAAAAAAGTGGTATAAATCAAACTAATATTTTAATTTAGTAAAAAGTTCAAAATGAATCTAGGAGGCATAAGCATAATGATTGTTACAGTATTAACGCAGAAAAAGATTCACTCATTAGTACTTCCCGAAAAAGTAAGAGGACAATTTTGGTTATATAATACAGAATCAGATGTATCCAGTAAACTAGTAAGTATTGAAGCTAATAATGGAGAATGGGTATTGCGTTCAAACAAAAAGACAAGTATTATTGACCGAAATAATGAATCAATAAAAAATATAGTATTAAATCCAATGAATATTTATTGCTTGAAAACAGTAGATAGCCCAAATAACATTTTTGTATTTTCAGAACCAAGTACAAGTGATAGACAGATATACAATAAATACTTAGTAAACAGAGAATTTGAGATTAACATTGGAAGAAATGATAATAATGATATTATTGTAAATCATGATTTTATATCAGGAAAACATGCTAAGTTGATTTATAAAGATAGTAAATGGGAAATTATTGACAACAATAGTACAAATGGAACATTTGTTAATGATGTTAGAATATCAAAACAACAGCTTAAAATAGGAGATGTTATTTACTTAATGGGATTTAAATTAATAATTGGTAATTCCTTTATAGCATTAAATAATCCTGATAACAGAGTGAAATTTATAACTGATAGGTTAAGACTGTTTCCGAATCAAGAGATACAACAATTTGATGACGAGGAAGAAAGTGATGCTAGTGAAGGTATAGAGCAAAAATACTTTTATCGTTCACCAAGATTTAAGCGTGATATTGAAAAAACCGTATTTAAGATAGATTCTCCTCCTCAGAATGCTGTAGGAGAGGAAATGCCATTTATTTTAGTGATAGGACCATCAATGACGATGGGTATGGCATCGATGACAACTGCAATATTTGCAATAAATAATGCGATGTCAAATGGAAATATAAAGGGAGCATTACCTTCAATAGTGATGTCGCTTAGTATGTTATTAGGTACTGTGTTATGGCCAATATTATCTAAACGTTATGAAAAAAAACGAAAAAGGGATAGAGAAGAATTACGTCAAAAAAAATATGCAAATTATCTTGAACGTATATCATCAAAGTTTGATGAAGAATGTCGCTACCAAGAGCAAATATTACGTGAGAATATTGTACCGATAAGTGAATGTGTTAATCGTATTCAGAATGTACAACGTAATTTATGGGAACGTGGTGCAGGACAAAATGATTTTTTGAATTTACGTGTGGGTGTAGGAAGTGGGTTATTATCTGCTGATGTATCTTATTCAGAACGAAGATTTACATTAGACGAAGATAATTTACAAGAAGCACTATATAAGCTTTGTGAAGAACCAAAGGAACTTAAGAAAGTTCCAATAGCACTTTCATTGTTTGATAATTATATATCAGGTGTTATCGGAAAGAAAGCAAAAACAAACGAATTTGTAAAAGGTTTGATTTTTCAACTAGCAGCTTTATATAGCTATGATGAAGTCAAATTAGTATTTATTTATGATAAAAGTGATGATGATGTATTTGAATTTACTAAATGGCTTCCACATGTATGGAGTAATAATAGCAAATTTAGATTTATTGCAACAGATAATAATGAAGCAAAAGAAGTATCAGCATACATAGAAAGAGAAATAGAGAATCGCAGTGAATTAAATGACAACGAACTAAAAGAAGCAGCACCATATTATATAGTATTTGTCTTAGATAAACCAATGGCAGATAGAATGGAAATGCTAAAACAAATTTATGCTATAAAGAAAAATATGAATATAAGTGTTGTAAATGTTTGTACTGAACTAAAGAATTTATCAAAAGAGTGTACTATGGTTGTTGAGTTAGAAGATAACGGAGGAAAGTTATTTGATAAAAATGATATATCAGGAAAATCAGTTCCATTTAATTCAGATATTTATCTTCCGGTATCATCCGAAGATTTAAGTATAAATCTGTTTAATGTACAACTAGATACACTTGCAGGTTCATTTCGACTTCCTAAGATGGTAACATTTCTTGAAATGTTTGGTGTAGGTAAGGTTGAGCATTTAAATGCATTAACACGTTGGAGAGAAAATGATCCTACAAAGTCGTTGGAAGCAGCAGTTGGTGTAGATACAATGGGTGAATTGTTTCAATTGGATTTACATGAAAAATTCCATGGACCTCATGGTTTGGTTGCTGGTATGACTGGTTCAGGTAAGAGTGAGTTTATCATTACATATATACTGTCCCTAGCAGTAAACTATCATCCTCACGAAGTGGCATTTATATTAATAGACTATAAGGGCGGCGGTATGGCAAAATCTTTTGAGAGATTACCACATACAGCAGGAATAATAACAAACTTAGATGGTGCGGCAATCAAGCGTTCCTTAATTTCAATAGAAAGCGAATTGAAACGTAGACAGGCAATATTTGCACAAGCAAGTAGAGATGTTGGAGTAAGTAATATTGATATTTATAAATATCAAAAGTTATATAGAGAAGGAACAGTTAGAGAACCGTTACAGCATCTATTTATTATCTCGGATGAGTTTGCAGAACTAAAAACACAACAGCCGGAGTTTATGACTCAGTTAGTTAGTGCAGCTAGAATAGGACGAAGTCTGGGTGTGCATTTAATTCTTGCAACGCAGAAGCCAGCAGGTGTAGTGGATGACCAAATATGGAGTAACAGTAAGTTTAGAGTGTGTTTGAAGGTACAAGAACGTGCTGATAGTATGGATATGTTAAAACGTCCGGATGCAGCAGAACTTACTGATACAGGAAGATTTTATTTACAGGTTGGATATAATGAACTGTTTGAAATGGGTCAATCTGCATGGGCTGGAGCTCCTTATTATCCGGCAGATAAGATTGCTGTAGAGAAAGATAATAGTGTTGTTGTAATTGATCGAAATGGTCGTTCTATAAAGGAAGTGAAAATTGATAATAAAAAGCAAGTAATAAAAAATCCGAAAAAGCAATTAGATGCGATTACAGACTATTTGTGTAATATTGCATCAGAAGAAAAAATTAAGATTAGGCCATTGTGGTTAGAACCTATTCCAGCAAAAATTCTTTTACATAATATACAAAGGAAATATTCTATGGAAAGAGAGATACCATATACACTTAATCCTATTATAGGTGAATATGATGATCCGGTAAATCAAAGACAATGTGTAATGAGGGTGCCAATTTCAGAAGAAGGAAATATGATTATATATGGTGCAGCAGGAAGCGGAAAGACAACATTCCTTAACACAATAGTATACTCACTTGTTACTAGCCATACACCGGATGAGATTAATTTGTATTTATTGGATTTTGCATCAGAAACTCTGCGCGCATTTTCAAAATGTCCTCATGTAGGAGAAGTAATACTTTCATACGAAAGTGAAAAAGTTAGTAATTTATTTAAAATGATTAAGACAGAAATTGATAATAGAAAGAAATTATTTGCGGACTATGGTGGAGATTATAAGTCATATCTAAATGCAACAAAAAACGGACTTCCATCTATAGTTGTAGTAATAAATAATTTTGCGGCATTTACAGAATTGTATGAAGAAAAAGAAGAAGCAGTATCATTGTTAACTCGTGAGGGAATTAAGTATGGTGTGTACTTTATATTAACATCACTTGGTACAAGTGCAGTTAGATTTAGGTTGATGCAGAATTTTAAACAGCTATTTGTCTTACAAATGAATGATGAATCTGATTATACAACAATACTTGGAAAAACAGAAGGTTTAATACCGTCAAAGCATTTAGGACGTGGTTTAACAAGGTATGATTCACTTTATGAATTTCAAATAGCTCATATTACAGAGGATGCAGTTCCGTTTACATTTATACAAAATGAAAGTGTTCGTTTAAATCAGGCATGGAAAGGAAAAGTAGCAAATAAAGTTCCTATTTTACCAGAGAAAGTTGATAATGAATTCCTTGGAAACTATATTGATGCTAGAAAACCATGGAATATTCCAATTGGTGTAGATAAAAATACACTACAGGTGTACCATTATCCATTTGGACAATTCGTTGCTTCTCCTATAGTATCTACAGGAAATGAAAGTGAGTTATTCTTATACGACATAGCAATGTTTTATTATGAAAGAATATCAAAAGATATAGTTATTTTGGATGGTACCCAAGGATTAATGGATAAAGAAATGTCAGGGGCATCATATTATTCAAATATAAAGGAATGTGAAGAAGTAATAAGGTCATTATATGAAGAAATAGTACAACGTAATAACTTGTTTAAGTCTGCTCTTGAAAAGGGTGAAAATATACCAGTATTTAAACAAAAATATGTTTTTATTAATTCTATAACAGCTTTAAAGAATAATTTGTCAGGTGATGATAAGGAACGTCTACAACTAATTCTTGAGAAAAATGATTTGAAATATAGTATTACTATTATATTTGCAGAGCAAGCAAAGAATATGTCAACTTTATCTTTTGAAAAGTGGTATAAAGAACATATTTCGGGTGTGGATTGTATCTGGGTAGGTAACGGTATAACAGAGCAATATCAGATGAAACCAAATAAGACAACCTCAGAAATGAGAGAAGATGTAGCATTTGGTTTTGGATATGGTCTGCAAAAAGGAAAAGTTGTGAAAATTAAACTACTTTGTTCAGAAGAAGGGGAGGAAGAAGCCAATGAGTAAAATTTTAGTTGAAGTATTATTACCAGCAGCAGACAAAAAGTTTGATGTTTATATTCCTCTTGAAAGCAGAATGAGTGAAGTGAAAACATTAATATCAGCAGCACTTAGTGAATTATCAGATGGTAATTTTTTAGGAGATAGTACTTCACTGCTTTGTGATGCACAAACCGGTATGATTTACAATATAAACATGATTGTAGCTGATCTTGGAATAAAGAGTGGCACAAAACTCATGTTAATATAAAAAATGCTATCTTTGAAAGGAGAACGAAATTATGGGTAAAGA
>JAVBUL010000180.1:0-4382 GCA_031555415.1 Lachnospiraceae bacterium
CATCCAGGCAAGGAATAATTCTTTTTGTATGCATCTATCTTACCTCTCTTCCTATCTTCACAAAGTTTTTTAATATAGTAAGTCCCACATCTGAGCTTTTTTCAGGATGGAACTGACAAGCATATACATTATCTTTTTCAACTGAGGCTTGAATCTTTACACCATAGTCACATTCTGCCACAACAAGGTCTTTATCCCTTGCCTGTAAGTAATAAGAGTGTACAAAATAAACATAAGCATTTTCTGGAATGTCTTCGTATAGCCTACCTTCTCTAGGGTATGTTAAGGAGTTCCAACCGATATGAGGAATCTTAAGATTTTCTCCATCTGGTATTCTTACAATTTCACCTTTCAGTATACCAAGTCCTTTTACCCCTGGATTCTCAGAGCTACTTTCAAATAGTAATTGAAGTCCTAAGCAGATTCCTAGAAAAGGGGTTTTCTTTTCTACCACCTTTCCTATAACCTCTACAAGTCCATATCTATGTAGCTTTTCCATGGCAACGCCAAAAGCCCCTACACCTGGTAAGATAACCTTTTCTGCGTTTAAGATTTCTTCAGGATCTCTAGTTAAAACTGCTTCTTCTCCCAAAAACTGCAATGCCTTTTCTACGCTTTTTACATTTCCTGCATCGTAATCAATGATTGCTATCATTTATACTTATGCTCCTTTCAAAGTCCGTTCTAGTTTATAAAATTAGTTTGTGGAAGCTCTAGTTCCTCAGGTAAAACATCTTTAATCTCTTGCTGTGGCAAAACTATTTTTTGCTCTTCAAGTGTACCTAGTCTCTTGCCCTCTACTAAGTCTGTCAAAAACCTGGTATAGTTTACATCCTCTTCTGTTAAGGCAATGATTCTGGCTTCTTGCTCTGTAATGCCATACTCTTCGCTCAGAATAGATAATATCTGTAAATAATATGAAGAAACTTCTTCCTGCGCGCCACAATTTAAAGCAAATTGGTATGTTTCATCATACTTAGCAATCGCCTGCATTAAAGCATCTAATGCCTCAAGCTTCTGTTCCAAATATACGTATTGTTTGTAGGCCTCCATTGGCACTTTTATCTTCAGTACCGCCTCTGCATAATGGAGCTTTTGTTCTTCCTCTTCTGATAAGTCTAGGCCGATAAACTGTTCATATGCACTTTTATAGTCCTTATTTTGAAACGCTTTTTCTGCGCCTACTTTTGCAAAAATTGAAGTAAAGAAGTTATAGGCAAATAAAACACCCGCTAAAATAGTCGCCGCAAATATGAAGATTACAAAGATACTCCCCTTTGACATCCTCTTTGAGCTTTTTTCTTCTACCTTTTTTTCTTTTGGTTTTTTCTCTTTTTTAGGTTTCTTTGGCTTGGGTTCTTTTTTTGCTTTTGGCTCCTTTTTAGGCTTTGGTTCTTTCTTTTTCTTGTCCTTAGCCGTAATAGCTTCATCTTCTAATTCAAGCTGACGTAAAATATCTTCATTTTCATCAACTTCTTCTGTTTTTTTAGAAACCTCTTCCTTTTCTTCCTCTTCAAAAAGTACAGCAATAAGCTTTGCCAGAAATCCTTGTTTCTTTTCTTTCGTCTTAACTTCTTCACCAACTTTTAGAAGTTCTCCATCTTCTAGAAACTCTTCATTTTCTTCTATTTCAACGGCTTTCGCTTTAGAAGCTTTTGCTTTTCTTTCTTTTTTAGGTTTCTTTTCCTTTTTAGGTTTCTTACCTTTTTGTATTTCCTCTTGCTCTGCTTCTTCTATTGCACCTAAAATGTCAAAAGGTTCATCATCAGCTTCATTTAATGACTCATCTAACATAGAAAATACATTATTATCAACTGCTTCATTATCATCAATTTTTTGCAGCAAACTGCTAATTGCATCTATATCTTCATTACCCTGTTCACTTTTTAGCATCTCGCTTAGATCCATAGAATCAGTATCCAATATTCCTAATTCTGATGCAATACTTCCAAAGTCAGCAATATCTACTTCTTGAGGTTGTCTTTGTAATGCACTTGCACTTAGCATTTCTTCAATATCTTCTTGAGAAAGGTTCTGCATATCATCTATCGTAACGACATCATTTTCCACGGCAATATTGTTTTTCATGGTAACATCTATATTTTCTAACATTGCTTCAATAGAAGTCACATCCATTTCTTCAATGCCAATCTCTTCTATTGGTGTTTCCTCAACAAGAGCTGCTGCTTCCGCAGCAGAAAACATTGCTTCTATTTCCTGACTAGTCATTGTCGTATTTCCATCTGACTTTTCATCACTAGTCACGGATTTTAACAAACTATCTAAGTAATCTTCACTTGAATTCATATATGTCTCCCCTACTTCCAAAGTAGATTAAAATATCTATAAAAGTTTATCACATTACTAACGGATTTACAAACAACTTCACTGCATTTTCTGTCACAAAATAGCCATTTTCGGCTAACTCTGGGGTCAATTGATATAGCTTTTCATTTGCTCTAATAAATTTTGACTTCTTATTGTAAAAAGCTACCTTTTCGAAAGGCCATCTAATTACTGTTGGATATTTCATTCCTACCCCAAGTTCCAAAATACAGAGTTTTCTATTAACCGTTCCTTGTAGCCACTTTTTGTAAATCTCCCACTGCTGTAAATAGCCCTCTTCGATATAATTTTCAGCATAAATGTTATTTAAAACCATACTTTCACCGCAAGCTGTGCAAGTATAGTCAGCTATTTCTTGAAAGCTTTTTATTCCTTCATAGCACTTTTCTATGTCTTCTAATAGCTCTGTACTTGTCTGACATACTGCTGAATTACAGCCATTTTTACATTGCATATTTAAGTAGCCACCACAAGGTTCTACAATTCTATTCTTATCAATCTTAGAATCCTGCAAAAAACCATTCATGCAGGTTGAAACTAAAAAGAAGTTTTTTCCTTCTAATAGATTAGACAAATTATCAAGTGCTTCCGCTATCATAGTTGTTTCATGTCTTAAAAATATGGTTGTAACATATGGTATCATCCACTCTTTATTACATTCTTTCAGCTCTTCTAACATTTTTATATATTTTTCATTATCTTTTAGTAAGAAACTTCCTTCAAACTCTTCTCCTAGGCCAATCAAAATCATTTCTGACTCATCTACGATAGACCTAATTTCTTCCATTGTTATCTTCATTGCTTTTTCCACTCTATTTCATACTAGAAAAGCCGGGAAATTTCCCGGCTTTTCACCATAATATTATTTTATCTAATAATTAAACTATCAATTGTTTTAACTAGATTTCCAATCTCAGGCTTTGTAAGCTGCGCATTCGCACCTAACTGCTCACCTTTTCTTCTCATTTCATCATTGATTAATGAAGAGAAAATAACCACTGGAATATCAGAAAATCGATCATCTGATTTAATAAGCTTTGTCAATCGATGTCCGTCCATAAGTGGCATCTCAATATCGGTAATAATACACCTAACCTTTTTATCAAGCTTACCGGTATTGTAGGATTCCACTACAAAATCATATGCCTGACTACCATTTTCTGTATGTGCTATATTGATATATCCAGCTTTTCTTAGCGAATCAACAATCATCTTATTAAGAAGTGGTGAATCCTCTGCGATTAAAATAGGAACATCACATCTTTCTCTTGCACCAAGTTCTTCTACTTCTTTAATTTTAAGTCCTGTTTCCGGATTAATATCTGTTACAATCTTTTCAAAGTCAAGGATAATAATCAGTTTATCACCTTTTTTGATAATACCAGTTGAGATTCCATCTTCTGTCGTAGATATGGTTGCTCCTGGTTTAATAATATCAGCCCAAGAAACTCTATGTATTCCTATAACGGTATCTACATGAAAAGCAATGTCTAGTTTATTAAAATTTGTTACAATAAAAAGTCCCTTTGGTTCTGAATACCCTCTCTGTAAACAGTTCTTCAAATCAATTGCAGTAATCATGGTATCACGAGGCATAAAAATCCCCTCGATACTAGGATGTGCATTGGGTACTGGTGTAACTGTTTGGTAATTAATTATTTCTTTAATTTTAGCTACATTAATACCGTAAGTATTACCATCAACAGTAAATTCAAGAACTTCTAACTCATTTGTACCATTTTCCAGTAAAATTTTTGTATCCATTTGCTCACCTCTCGTTTTTGTTCCCCGAAGTATACCTTCTGTGCGTATTTTCATTTATTATAACACAGATTATCTAAAAAGGAAATTTATTTATAAAAAAAAGAGTAGAATTTCTACTCTTATACACATTTGCTTGTGCCTTCAAAACCGAACATTGAATATTTCATCCTACTTCTTTCCAACCTTTGGATAAGCCCTCGATCGATTAGTAAATGTCAGCTGAACACATTGCTGTGCTTACACCTCATTCCTATCTACCTTGTCGTCTTCAA
>JAVBUL010000151.1:0-4166 GCA_031555415.1 Lachnospiraceae bacterium
CAAGGATTGTGTTATCTGATATCCTTTTCCATCAATAATAGACCATGGATCCACCCACGCCGCTACACGAACCTGAACATGCTCAAACAATTGATACGCTACAAAGGCTGCTATACACCCAATTATTAAACCTGCAAAAAGATATCTTGACTTTCCGGTTGTTGCATATAATATAAAAACATAAGTAATAAAGAAAATAAGAGCACTTCCTAAATCCTTTGACATAACCAAAATCATTACATGTGCTGCTCCTAGAAGTCCTGAAATCATTACATTTGCAAAGCCTTTATTCTTATGTAATATTCCACTTATAAAAAGTACGAATGTTATCTTTACAAACTCAGACGGTTGTACTGCAATTATACCTAAATCTAATGAAATCTTTGCACCATAAGTAGTTTCACCTATCAAGAAAACAAGTGAAATCAAGCCCAAACCTAATACACCATATAAATAATAAAATCGTCTAAGATACTTAACTTTTTTCATAAACCACGGAACTAACATCGATACAAAAGATGCTACTACACAAAATACAAACTGCCTAACTGCAATTGTATATGACCTTCTTGTAAGTATTACAAATCCAATTGAAATCAAAAAACACATATTATTTAACAATATTCGATTTGCCTTAGGATAAATAATTTTAAATAATTCAATAAAAAGTACAAAAAATATAAGCTGTAATCCATAAAATATAATTATTTTATCAGCTTTTACATTAATATAAATAACCATAAAGGCTAAAAAATGAAATATATATAATATAAAATTTTGTCTTCTATAAAGTGACTTCTTCTTTTGCTTTGTATTTTTCTTAAGCGCTCTATAACTAATCAACACATAAAAAGCAATTAGAAAAATCATTGCATATTTGGACACTGCACAAAAAATATTTGCCATTACTACATTACTCCTCTTTTAAAATGCCCTCTTGTGAAAGAAGCATTGTTATCAGTTTCATTTTCAATGTCATTTATTATGTTTAAAATATTTCTCAATTCCTTAGATGATGTTTCCTTATCTTCAATTGAAAATCTTATTGCCAAACAGCCTAAATCTAATGTATTAATCTCATTCTTATAATCCGCAAGCATCAATGGCTTATTATTATATATTACATTATGACAATATTTGCAATTAGTTGCTACAAAGAATTTATTATTAAGCTTATCCTTTAGATAAAAATCACAGCTTGATATTCCATCACAACTATTATTTGTTTTCTTAACACAGTTTGCTGTAATCATAACAGGAATATAACCATATATTTCCATTCTAGCACCGATTGTATTCAAGTTTTTTAATTCTTTACCATTTAGCTCATATGGTAAAGAAAACATGTCTGCACCAATAGACTCTATATATTCTATTGTATTATTGTTGAATGCGTAAATATTACTATCTAATACGATTTTTTTACTTATACCGCTCTTTTCAAATATTTCTTTAAAATAAAAATACTCTTCATAATTTCTTACTAACATACCATCATAATCAGACTCAATAAAAAATTCGTTATGCTCTACAAAATCATTTAGTGCAATATCTCTGCAAATATAAGGTAATGCATAATGTATCTTTATGTTTTCATCAAATTTTCTTATTCTTTTTACCACTTTTTCTATCTGTAAATAAGTAAAACTTGATAACTCTATGGAAATAATGTCTATACCTTCAACCTCTAATACAGCCTCTAGCTGCTCTGGTTTACTTACTATACACTCAATACTCCTTGTATTTGGCTTTTGTCTTTCTTGCAAAGCACTGTGTATATTTGTAATTTCAAAGCTTCTTGAAAAATGCTTTAAAACTTTCTCTTCTAAGTCTTGAATAGCATTTCTTCTAACCTCATTCAAATCTGAAACAGGTACAAATAACCCATCATCCAAAATAATACTTAACTTCGCTAGTTCAAACTGAGTAGCTCCTGTCTTTCTTATTTGCTTTTCTATTGTTTCAATGGTTGCAGGTCTATTCTGTGCCATATTCGGAAGACTTGAATATGCCTCTCCTATAAAAGTCATACCATCTAAATCCAGTGTTACTTTAACATATATAGGTTCATTTTGTTTAATTTTTACCGTTCCACCAATTTGTATCTTCGTATCAGTATCTATATATTGTTTAACCAGTTCTTTAATGAGTGTATTGTTTCTAGTTCTATACACTGACTTTTCGTATAAATCTTGTTCACTAACATTTTTCAAATTATGTCTAAATGTAGCTTTATCACCTGATATAATTTTATTCTTTATTTGAAACTCTATAGACTTTTGCCTTTTTAAATTCACTTCAATTACATCACTAACATTTATATCTTTCAGTGCTTTTATAACTAGACTATCTTTATTAACAGCAATAACTTCAGCCACTTTTGCACCATAATGATTCGGCTTATATATTGACATCATATCAGCGTTATTTCTCTTTTCGAAATAACCATTACAAAAACCACCTCTATTATATATTTCCTTAAGTTTTTCTATATCATCTACATTAATTTTATAGTTTGATTCACTTAAAATATAGTTTACATACTTTCTATATGTACTTACAACGCCTGCAACATACTCCGGTTTTTTCATTCTTCCTTCGATTTTAAGTGAGTATACTCCTGCATTTATAACCTTTGGTAAAATATCTAGTGTGCAAAGATCCTTTGGACTCAATAAATATTTATCATCTTTTATGTTAAGCTTTTTTTCTGTATTACTATCATATAAATCATATATCATCCTGCAAGGTTGCGCACATCTTCCACGATTTCCACTTCTTCCACCTATCAAACTACTAAATAAACATTGACCTGAATAACTGTAACATAAAGCACCATGTACAAAAGCTTCTATTTCCAAACCTGTAGCTTCGTAAATACTACTTATTTCAGACAACGACAATTCCCTTGCTACCACTATTCTAGTAACGCCAAGTCTTTTTAATTCCTTTGCAAAAGCCACTCCTGTAACCGTCATCTGTGTGCTTGCATGAATATGTAATGTAGGAAATGTTTTATGAATAAAAGATAAGACACCCAAATCTTGTACAATAACAGCATCAAGTCCTGCTTCATATAATGGGGTCAAAAAAGACATCAAGTAATCGTTTAGTTCTTGCTCCTTTATAAGAGTATTTACTGTAAGGTACAGCTTTTTACCTCTTAAATGTGCATAATTAATCGCTTGAATTAGTTCTTCTGTATGAAAATTATCTGCATATGCTCTTGCGCCAAACATACTTCCACCCAAATAGACAGCATCAGCACCTGCATTAAAAGCAGCCACCATACACTTAAAAGAACCTGCTGGAGCAAGTATTTCGCATTTATAGTTATTTTCCATCATAATTCTTATTATTTATACCCTTCTAACAAAACCTATTCTTCGGTTGTAACCTTTTTTCTTCTTGTGGAATAAGTTTTTGCATCTGCCAACTCTGTTTCCGACTTAATTAACTCTTTTTCTTTTTCATTTAACTGTAATCTAAGTGAGTTAACTTCTTTTTCCAATGCCTCTGTCTTTATCTGACTTGCAATTAACTCATGCTTAATATCATATAGCTGCTTGTCCTTTTGTTCAATATCGCTCTCCAAATTATCTGCCTGTTTTTTAGCCTTAAAATAATCATCTGCAATATTTAATTCTAAAATAGTTCTTCTTACATCCGCACTTTGCCTTCTGTAAGAATCCTCATGCTTGAACTCAGCAACTTTACTGTTAATATACTCAGCAACCTTTTGTAAATACTCTTTGCTTTCGTATCCACTTAATGTATATATTTTTCCATCTATTACTACTTCTGTATCATTTTTAGCTGACATTCCAATCCCAAACCTTTCAATATAAAATGAATTCTTTTATGCTAGGTTTTATTATACACAATTTAACAAAATTTCTCAATAGGTATTTGTCAAGTAAAATTCATAGTATCTATAGTCCTAAATGTAAATATGCTTTCTCTGTAGCCACTCTTCCTCTGGGAGTCCTATTTATAAAGCCATTTTTTATAAGATATGGTTCATAAACATCTTCTAGAGTTCCTGCATCTTCGCCTAAAGCTGCTGCTAATGTGTCTAATCCTACTGGACCACCTGAAAATTTATCAATAATAGCATCTAGTATAGCTCTGTCACCATTATCAAGTCCAAACTTATCAACTTCCAT
>JAVBUL010000056.1:0-2818 GCA_031555415.1 Lachnospiraceae bacterium
ATTCATAACAGAAAAAGTAACAGCAACAAGCCTAAAAACAATATTGAAACATGCACATAGACTTAATATAGAATTAGAGCCTGACGACTTTGCAGACACAGATGTAATAGTCGAAAAAATGCAGGAAAGTGTCGGATATGAGTGTGTATTAACTTTGAAAACAAACAAAAATGACTTCCAAAGTTTTAAATTGGAGTTTTAGGAGGTAAATATGATTGCCTTTTATGACTTTGAAGTATTTAAACATGAATGGTTAGTGGTCTTTAAGACCGCTAACCAAGTCTATAAAATACATAATGATATAAAAAAATTAAAAGAAGTTCTTAAGAATTTTACGTTACTAATCGGTTTCAATAATCATAATTATGATGATTTGATACTTGCGGAACTTTTAAGTAATAAAATTGTTCCGGATGTTTACGGACTATCTCAGAAGATTATAGACAGGGAGAAACCGAAAATATACTTGAATTTTCCGACTATTGATGTAATGCAGGAAATGAAAATGGGTGTAGGTCTTAAGGAAATAGAAGCAAATTTGAAACTAAATATACACGAAACCCCTATTGACTTCAATATAAAAAGGAAATTGTTTCCTGCAGAAATAGAAAGGATATTTACATATTGTGAAAATGACGTAAATGTAACAGAACAGGTATTCAACTTAAGAGCAGACTATTTTCAAAGTAAATTTGAAATAATTCAAGAGTTTGGATTAGATTCACTGTGCGTAAAAAATACTCGGGCTGTTCTGGCATCGAAAGTATTAAAGTGTAGAAAAAGACCGGCGACAAACGACAGACTTAATATAACTTACGATAAAAGATTAGATTTAAAAAGAATTCCGAAACGAATAACAGAATTTTATACAGATATTGAAAAAAGATACGATGCGGGTGGAGATTATAAGAAACTGGAAAAGGAACAACTAGAATATAATTTAAATGGAGTACCTCATTATTTTGGTTTTGGAGGACTTCATGGAGCGGTTGACAATTTAGTATATGAGGGGAACATATTGTGTGTGGATATAGGTTCATATTATCCCTCACTGATGATAAATAATAATTTCATAAGTAGAGCCAGTGAGTCGCCAGAGTTGTACAAAGATCTATACAAAAAACGGATGGAATATAAATGGAAAAAAGATGGAAGACAGCAAGTCTACAAAATACTATTAAACGCAACCTTTGGAGCAATGAAAAGTGAATCCAATCCCCTGTTTGATCCTGTCCAAAGCAATAATATTTGTGTGAATGGACAGTTAATAATAACAGATTTGCTATTAAGGCTTTCTGGGAAATGTAAAATAATACAGACTAATACAGATGGAATATTCATGGCTTATGAAAATAAAAACCTTGAAGAAATTCTGAAAATTTGTCAGAACTGGGAAAAACAATATAATTTAACACTTGATTATGAATATGCTGTAAAAATAGCTCAAAGAGATGTAAATAACTATTGTATCAAGTATAAAAACGGAGAAATAAAAACAAAGGGCCGTTTCGGTTACCATAAGGGCGGAAATTTTGAAAGAACATCATTAACAATAATAGATATGGCATTAACTGAATACTATATGAATGATAAGGATATAGATTTTTTCATAATAGAACAGTACAAAAAGGATAATCTGTTACCTTTCCAACTCATTGCCAAAATGGGTGGAACATTTAAGAAAATAGTACATGAAATATTTGAAACTGAGGGAAATGCAGAATGTTATTATCAGGAACTACAAAAAGTAAATAGAGTTTTCGCAACTAATCAGAAAGAATACGGGGCAGTATACAAAATAAAAGAACTGGATGGAACAGAAAGGTTTCACAAAATAGCGAACTGCCCGGATCATGCGATTGTGCACAACGAAGAACTGGAAACATTCGATAAAACAACATTAGATCTGAATTACTATTCGGAACTTGTAAAAGCTAATATGATAAAAAGAGAGGTTGGCTTATATGATAGAGAGCACAACACAACATGATAATTTACCAGAAAATACACAAAACATACAGAAACTACCAAAGGGTTTCAAATACATAGAGCTGGAAGCGGGAACAAAAAAACCGCTTCACTCTTTTGATGAATTTGTTACGGATATCACCAATATACAGAATGCAGGTGTTTTAATTCCCAAGGATATTGTTGTGGTAGATTTTGACAGTAACAGGGAAATAGCTGAAAAGGTATTGAACTTATTTCCTACTTTTGCTGTAAAAACAAGACGGGGAGCACACTTATATTATAAGCTGCCAAAAAAACATAATATTAAATCTCAGAATAACATAATAACCGCAGCAGGGGTTCCGGTTGATTATAAAACAGGGGCGAATGACAAACACGCACTTGCTGTGATAAAACAAGATGGTATTGAAAGAGAAATATTTGACGACAGACAACAAATTAATAGCTTACCCAACCTGATGTACCCCGTTACCAAATCAAAGCAAAATCTGGCAGGTTTTGGCGCAGGTGATGGAAGAAATAACGAAATGTTTAAACACTTACTCAATACATTTGAACAGATCCCCGGAATAAAAAAAGAAAACATTCTGCAGCTGGGGGAATTTATTAATAATTTTGTATTCAGTGAAGCACTTGAGGAAAAAGAACTGAACAATATTGTAAAATCAGTAATTGAAAAAATAGAAAATAAAAAATCAATGTCGATCAGTTTATATGACTGCTACGGCAAAGATGGAAAACTGGATATACATCTACTTACAGATTATATTGTACATACTTTAGACATAAAGATATACAACAAAATACTTTATTATAAACAAGGTGATCACTATCTTGCTTATGATGG
>JAVBUL010000178.1:0-3523 GCA_031555415.1 Lachnospiraceae bacterium
ATTTTTATACCCCTCTGCACGCTGCGTACGCACTCTAATCAATAGTGAAACATGCTTTTTTTGTTCAACTTTTTTCTCTTTTCTTAAATTGATTCTATTATACATAATATTATCATAGATTTTAAGATGTTTATGTGTAGTAAATTTTTTAAATGAAACATCACACAATGTATTATTAAAGGCCGCTACTTTCGTAACAGCCTTAATATTAACGCTTATATACTATTCTTTTTATAGTATCATATGAAAGAGAATATTCTTCCATAAGTTCTGGTATAGATGTTCCTATACTTTTCTTATAACATATTTCTTTATTTCTTATTGATAACTCTCTTTTTGTAGTTGTTTTTGTTCCCCACTTACTTCTTTTTTCATTTGGTAATGGGATATATATTAAACCACCACTATAATATTTTTGTATTTCATACAATATACTTTCAGGTAATACTTCTTTTCCATTTTTATATGACATGTATATCACTCCTTCTAAATCAATTTGAATTGAATCAAAAGTGCAACACATTTCATAATTTTGGCGATTCTACCATCGCTCTATGCATTGAATCGCTACACAAACATGTCCTGTGTCGCATAGAGCGTATATGGTTCTTGATTAAAAATTCTCATATATGTTATCATGCTTTTCCTCCTATCTAAACTCTAAAATTTGTTCTTGACCTGCAAGCTTAAATGAAACTGCAATAGTATCTGATGTGTTAACTGCTTCATAAGGCAATGTAAGCACTACATGATATACCACTTCTTTTAAAGGCTTTATGCTTTCCCAACTAAATACAATATCTACATAGGTATCATCTAATTCACAATAAAATAGATTACAATAGTTATAATTCTTTGTTCCGTATTTTGCAGCAAAATCTTCCACTACACTTATTTTAGCATCATAATCACTATTATTTTTTACTTTAAAAATTAAATCTAAAAATATTTCATCACTATCTGCACTTCTATAGCTATATGCACCACTTGTATCTGTTGGTAAAATACTTTTAGTTAGACTTGCACTATTATATGTTATATCTAAAACACCATTTGAAATTTTCTTTCCAGGATACAATAATTTAGCTTGTCTTTCTTGTTCTTCTTTTTCCTTTTGAACTCGCTCTTCTTCATTTTCACAATTTTTAATAAAATTATCACATTCGTCACTTGTAACATATTCTTTTGATTTTTTTGCCTTATTTTTAGCTGTAGCAAAATCCTGTTTATCAAAAGCTGCCTTAGCTTCATTAAAATACTTTTCTGCTATTAATGGCTTAAGTTTTTCAATATTTTCTTGAGCAATATCATAATTATCATCAACCATATCTACTTTTTTATAACTATTGTATGCTTCCTCATATTTGCCATCTGCATAAAAGGATTCAGCTGCTTCAAAATGATTACGTGAAAGATATAGTGTGTTAATATCTTTACTTATTTTTGCACATATGGAACTATCCATTTCTTTTTTATAATTCTTATTAATCTCTAAAATCTTATCCTTTGCATCCTCATATGATATTTCTTTATTAATATAATCTTCATTTACATTATTACATAATTCATTTAGGTATTCATTCATTTGTTTAACATCTTCATCATTCATCTCATTATATAGTGTTTGCAACGCTTCCACTTTACCATTCTTATATAAATCTTTAGCTTTTTCTAAGTTACTCTCTTTCATAAGAAAAATAATCCCAAAAACCATTCCGGCTATAATAAATATCGATATCAAGGGAATGATTACCAACTTAATCATTTTATTATTTTTTTGACTTTTATTTTCGGTTTTAGATATTGGGCAACCACAATTAGGACAGAATGTATCCGTTTCTAATACAACTACCCCACATTCTTTACATTGGTTACTCTCACTACTCTCACCTTTCATCATTCCTATTTCTGTTCCACAATGAATACATTTTGATGTTTTGTCAGATATTTCTTTTCCACAATTTTCACATTTTATTAATGCCATATCCTAATCTCCTCCTTGAAATTATTTATAGTAAATACTCTAATCCTTTTATCATATTTTATCTAAAATTGACTGTTTAGTCAATCTTAGCTTTATATATATATCATACTAACTTTCTTTTTATCTTTACAATGTCCCCCTCTAAAACACCTATATGTAATAAATATTTTCCAATATCTCCATATTTATTTTTAAATAACTTAATAAACTCTAACATGTTTTCTTTTTGTGGATAAATAATATCTCTATCTATATTTGGATATTTTTCCTCCACTCGTTTGAGTCTGTTAACCGAGTATTTTCTTGTTAGCTCATAGTTTTTTGCAATGTCATCATTATCAACATCTGCCAGCATTAATAACAAGGCTGATATAACCCCTGTTCTATCTTTTCCTGCTGTACAATTAAACATAACTCTATTATTTACAAAACCGCTTGATTTATTCTCTACCTCTTTTAAAGTGCGTATATCTAAAATAGTGGTTATATCTTTACTTATTAGTATTTCCTTATCTCTTTGACTTGGATAATATTGAACATCACTTCTCCAAAATACATTCGGCTTTGTAACTCTTCCATCAATTGTATTAATACCACCCAATTCTCTTGTATTCTCTGTTGTTTCTAGTAAACTTATATATTCCATTATTTATCCTCCACATATTCTACACCTTATGAATAACAACCGTAACAAGCATTTCTCCATCACATATAGATGCAAATATATCACCATTCATTTTATTCATAAGCTGACGACAAATATAAAGCCCTAGCCCGCTGCCACTATTATTTCCTATATTTGACCCCCTCCAAAAGCTGTCAAATATATGCGGAAGTTCATTTTCATTTAGTGTTGAACCACTATTCATTATAGTAATAAGGCAACAATCCTCTTCATCTGAAAATGTAATCTTAATATCTTGCCCATCACCATATTTAACTGCGTTTTCAATTATATTTTGAAGAACTTCTATACTTCGATTTATATCACCTTTAAGCAGACAGTTTAAATACTCATCTACCTGAAAACTCATATGTAAGAGTAAAAGCTTATCACAATAATATTCTTTTATAATATTAATTAACTCCGATAAATAAAACTCTCCATTAACAACATCAAGCTGTAAAAAATCTTCGTTAGATGCCTTTATAATCTGAGACACAAAGCTTTCTATCTCATCTGCTTTAAGATTAATTTTCTCGGCAATTTCATACTGCTTTTCTTTATCATTATATAAATTCTTAGATAATGCCTTTGAATATAACTTTATCGCAGACAATGGGGTTTTTATGTCATGCGATATTGAGAGAATAAGAGTCTTTTTTTCTTTCTGAAGCTCTAATTCTTTTCTATTATGTTCCTCTAAATTTTCGCGAAGAACATCCATTCCCCATACAAAACGTCCAAAATAGCGATTCTTACTTTCTTTAAGTGGAATAGTAAGATTGCCCTTTGACAGTTCATATGGCACCTCTTTTAATATATTAAAAGGTGTCAAAAGCTTACGCCTTATATAAACCATAAATGCTATTGTAAAT
>JAVBUL010000149.1:0-8515 GCA_031555415.1 Lachnospiraceae bacterium
TAGGTATAAAGACAGAAAAGCACTCAAATTATGGCATATATCAAATGAGTATGGCGGCGAATGTCATTGTCCATTATGCCAAGATGCATTTAGAGAATTCCTAAAGAAAAAATATAACAATAACATAAAATTATTAAACGACCAATGGTGGACAAGATTCTGGAGCCATGAATACAGTGATTTCGATGAGATAGAATCACCTGCGCCACATGGTGAAAATCAGATACATGGTCTTTCATTAGATTGGATGAGATTTGTTACATATCAGACAACAGATTTTATGATAAACGAAATAAAGCCACTAAAAGAAATTACACCAAATGTACCGGTAACTACAAACTTTATGGGAACATTCCCGGGCCTTGATTACTGGAAAATGGCAGAACATGTGGATGTTATTTCATGGGATAGCTACCCTTCTTGGCATAATGACTGGGAAGATGAAAAGGTAACAGGATATAGAATTGGATTTTTACAGGACTTAAATCGTTCTCTTAAGAAAAAACCGTTCCTTTTAATGGAAAGCACTCCAAGTCAAGTGAACTGGCAGAATGTAAATAAATTAAAGAGACCGGGAATGCATATGTTATCATCAATTCAGGCTGTTGCACATGGTTCAGATAGTGTTCAATACTTCCAGTTTAGAAAAGGAAGAGGCTCAAGTGAAAAATTCCATGGTGCAGTTGTAGACCATTATGGAAAAGAAGATACAAGAGTATTTAAAGAAATAGCAAAACTAGGTTCTGATTTATCAAAGATGAATGATATAGTAGGAACAAGTGTAGAACCTGAAGTTTGTGTTATTTACGATTGGGAAAACAGATGGGCAATAGACCATCTTCAAGGTTTAAACCGTGACCGAGAATATGAAACAACATGTATGAAGCATTACAGAGCATTCTGGAAAATGGGTCTACCGGTAGATATAAACGATGAAAGCTGTGAGTTTTCAAACTATAAGCTTGTAGTTGCACCGATGATGTATATGTCAAAGGCAGGAGTTGCAGATAAGCTTAAAAAGTTTGTAGCAGACGGCGGAAACCTTGTGTTGACATATTGTTCAGCATATGTAAATGAAAATGATCTTTGTTTTTTGGGAGGATTTCCGGGAGATGGATTAATGGAGGTTGCAGGTGTATGGGCTGAAGAAATAGATCCACTTTATCCAACAGATAAGAACTACATAAACGTTATAAAAAATACAGAGTATTCACTTAAAGAAAAATATGATTGTGCATCTCTTTGTGAAATTATTCATGCAAAGGAAAATGCAAAGGTATTGGCAACATATGGAGAAGACTTCTATAAGGATATGCCTGCTGTAACTGTAAATGAATATGGCAGCGGTAAATGCTATTATATAGCAACGAGAACCGAGGATTCATTTATGGAAGACTTATATTCAGATATTGCAAATGATTTAGAACTTGAGAAACCGGCAGTTAAGGAGATTCCTGACGGAGTATCAATAACAACAAGATATGGTGATGGGCAGCAGTATTACTTCTTTATGAATTATACAGATAAAGTTCAAAAGGTAAGCCTTGATGAAATAACAGTTATAGATGTCATATCAGGAGCAGAATATAAGGATACAATAGAACTCGATGGATTTGGATATAAAATCGTTAAAGTACAATAGACTGGGGAGGTAAGATTGAAAAAAATCACAGCATTAACTTTAGGTGTTGCCATTATTTTAAGTACACTTTGTGCTTGTAGCAGTGATAATAAAGAGGAAGAAACATCATCTAAAAAGCAGGAAGCACAGACAAGCAGCGTGGAGGTGGTAGAAAAGGTGGAGGCAAAAATAAACCTAGATACAGAAGTAAAACATCAGACAATTGAAAGTTTTGGTGCAAGCGGTGCATGGTGGAGTCAAGATGTCGGCGGATGGAGCGAAGTAAATGGCGATGGCATAGTACCAAGAGATGAGATAGCAAAATTACTATTTAACAAAGAGGAAGGTATAGGACTTTCGGCATATAGATATAATATGGGTGCAGGAAGTGCAGAAAATACACCATTTACAGGGATATCTGATCCTTGGAGAAGAGCCATATCATTTGAAAGTGAAGCCGGACAGTATGATTGGACGAAAGATGAAAATGCCATATGGTTTGTAAATAAGGCTGTAGAATTAGGTGTAGAAGAATTAGTATTCTTTAGTAATAGCCCGATAGAAAGACTTACAAAGAGCGGACATGCTTTTGGAACCGAGAGTGAAAAATCAAACCTACCGGAAGAAAACTATGAAGCATTTTCAAACTATGTATTAGATGTTGTAGAACATTTTATTGATGAAGGATATCCGATAAAATTTGTTTCACCAATAAATGAACCACAGTGGGATTGGATAAGTGGTCAGGAAGGCTGTCACTTTGAACCAGAAGAGGTGGTAGCATTCTTAAATGTTTTTCTTGATAAGATGGAAGAGAGAAATATTGAAGGGCTCGAAATATCAGCACCTGAGTTAGGTGAGTGGGGAAATACAAGCTATGCTTATTACAACGCTATCCTTTCAGATGAAAGACTTATGAGCAGAATAAACTCGTGGGATATTCATTCTTACTGGTCAGACACTACTGCGAAAAACACTTTTAAAGAATGGCTAGATAAAAAAGGTCTTTCAAATTTGACATTACGTACAAGTGAGTGGTGCGAAATGACAAATGGAAAAAATGCAAATATGGAGTCAGCTATAAATCTTGCAAAAGAAATATACTATGATATGACTATATTGGATGTTTCATCATGGCAGTATTGGATTGCAGTAAGTTGTTATGATTATAGGGATGGACTTATTTATGTAAATAAATATACCAAAAAAGTAATGCTTACAAAACGTTTATGGTCGATGGGTAATTTCAGTAAGTTTGTAGGTACAGGTTATCAAAGAGTAGATTGTAAAAGCTCAAAAGTGCCTTTAAAATCAGTAGGTTACTTAGGAACTGATGATACAGACAGAGAAAACCTTGTAGTTGTATTAATAAATGAAACCGATGATATATATACCATAAATGCCACGGATTTTGGTGAGTGGAAAACAGGTGATATATATACAACAAGCGAAGAATGCAGTCTTGAGAAAACAGGCAGCATATCTACTGGAAATGAAACAATAGAAATAGGGCAAAGCTCTATAATTACACTGACATTGTACAAATAATTTTGAAAGGTAGTTTCTAATGGTAAAGATTACAAATGGAAATATAAGAGTATCAGTACGTAATCTTGTAGAATTTATACTAAGGTGTGGAGATTTAGACAACAGGTATTCAGGAGGCTTCGATAAAGAAGCAATGTCGATGGGCAGCAAGCTTCATAGAAAGATTCAAAAAAAGATGGGAACTTCATATATAGCAGAAGTTCCCTTAAAGATGGAGATACCATATGATGATTTTGAAATAATACTAGAAGGAAGAGCTGACGGTATCATAGAAGAAGAGCAGGTTGTCATAGATGAAATAAAATGTATGTATGCAGATATTTACAGAATTGAAGAACCAACTATACTTCATAAAGCCCAAGCAATGTGTTATGCATATATTTATGGAGTACAAAACGATTTAGAATCTATAGATGTGCAAATGACTTATGTAAATATTGAAACAGAAGATATCAGAAGATTTAAGAGTACACATGTTATGAAAGAATTGAAAGAATGGTTTGATAATGTGATAAATGAGTACTATAGATGGGCATTATATACTTTTGAACATACAAAGGAGCGAAATGAAACTGCTAAATATCTAGAATTTCCATTTGAATACAGAGATGGTCAAAGAGATATTGTAGTTTCGGCATATAGATCTATTCTTCAAGGTAAAAATCTATATATTCAAGCGCCTACAGGTGTAGGGAAAACTATGTCAGCTATATTTCCTACCGTAAAAGCTATGGGAGAGCAGATTGCAGATAAAATATTTTATCTCACTGCTAAAACCGTAACAGGAACAGTAGCACACGAAGCATTTAGAAAGCTTAGAAATAACGGACTCAAAATTAAAAGTTGCTCAATTACTGCAAAAGATAAAATGTGTGTGCTTGAATCACCTGATTGCAATCCGATTGCATGTGAAAGAGCCAGTGGACACTACGATAGAATAAATGAAGCGGTATTTGACATCGTTACAAATGAAGATGATATCACAAGGGACTTAGTAAAAGAGTATGCAGCAAAACATAATGTATGTCCATTTGAAATGTGCCTTGATATAAGTAATTTTGTTGATGCAATAGTTTGTGATTACAATTATGCGTTTGATCCTACTGCAAAACTAAAGAGATATTTTAGTGAAGGCGTGAAAGGCGAATACATTTTCTTGGTTGATGAAGCTCACAATTTAGTAGATAGAGCAAGGGAAATGTATAGTGCCAGAATATGCAAAGAAGAAATACTAAAAGTGAAAAGATTGGTACAAGGGATTGACCATAGACTTTCATCGGCGCTTGAGGCAAGTAACAAAAATATGCTTGAGATAAAAAGAGAATGTAAAGATAATAGTTATATCATTCTTAAAAATATAGGAAGCTTAGTACTAAGTTTGATGAGAGTACAAGAAATCTTACAGGAATTCATGGAAATAAATAGAAGCTTTTCTGGTGATGAGCAGGTTTTAAACTTTTTCTTTGAACTTGGTAATTTTCTTAATATATTTGAGCTGGTTGACGAAAACTATGAAATATGTGCAAAAATAGAAGAAAGTGGAGAGTTTATAGTAACGCTTATGTGCATAAATCCGTCTACAAATCTAAGAGGATGTATGGATAAATCAATCAGTACGATATTATTTTCGGCAACGCTTTTACCGGTCAATTACTACAAATTCCTATTAACAGGTGATTTGGAGGATTATGCAATATATGTTAACTCGCCATTTGATAAAGAAAATAGAATTATCTCTATAGCAAGCGATGTAAGTACAAAGTATACAAGAAGAAGTGACAGTGAGTATAATAAGATGGCAAGCTATATAGATAAGATTGTATCTGCAAAAATAGGAAATTATATGGTGTTTTTTCCGTCATATAAGTTTATGGAGGATGTCAGAAATTCATATCTTTTAATCTCGAAGGATGTGGAAGTTATTTCGCAGACCAATACTATGAAAGAAAATGAGAGAGAAGAGTTTCTTGAATGCTTTGAAGAAAATACAGGTAAAACATTAGTGGCATTTTGCGTAATGGGTGGTATATTCTCAGAAGGGATAGATTTAACCGATGAGCGACTAATCGGCTCGATAGTAGTAGGAACAGGATTTCCCCAGGTGTGCATGGAAAGAGAGATAATAAAAAGTTATTTTGATAATATGTCACTTAATGGTTTTGATTTTGCATATAGATATCCCGGAATAAATAAGGTATTACAGGCAGCAGGAAGAGTAATAAGAACTGTTAGTGATATGGGAGTTATATCATTATTAGATGATAGATTTTTAAGTAAAGACTATAAAAATTTATTTCCGCGTGAATGGGAAGATGCAGTAAAGGTAAATATAAGCAATATAGAACAAAAAGTTATAGAATTTTGGAGCAAAGACCATGAATAAAAAAATAAATGTAGACAAGATTATAAAACGTATAATAGGAATTATTATAGGAATTTGCATGATTTTGATTATGATAATTTCTTCTGTCGAGATTGCAGCTTACAGTAGCTATGGTTTCTATGAGAAAGAATATACTAAGTATGATGTAAATAACAAAAATGGTATTGTAAATATGGAGATGGATGAGCTTATTCGTGTTACTAAAGAAATGATGAGTTATTTAAGAGGTGATAGGGATGACTTAGTAATAATGGCTACAATAGATGGAGTAGAAAAGCAAATGTTTAATGATATCGAAAAATATCATATGAAAGATGTTAGGGAGCTATTTATTAAAGGTATGAAAGTTAGACTTGTGTCAATAGCAATAGCAATAGTCGGTGGAATAATACTTGTTATGATGTATGGAATAAAAAGAGCTTTGTACACATTACTACTTAATACAAAAAGAGTGATTTTTGCTGTTTGGGCATTTGCAGCTATAATAGCAAGTGCTGCATTAGTTGATTTTACAACAGTATTTACAGTATTTCATATGATATTTTTTGATAATGATGGTTGGATTTTAGATGCAAGTATGTCAAGACTGATAAATATTTTACCAGAAGGATTTTTTATAGATATGGCAATAAGAATAGTTGTAATATATTTATTTTTAAATTTAATAATTTTAGCTTTTGCTTTTTATAGTAAATGTGCTAGAATAAAAGCGGTAAAACTTAAAACATTACGTGGAGGTACTTATGAGCAAGGTTAAAAGAGTTTACGTTGAGAAACGAACACCTTATGCAGTAAAGGCAAAAGAATTAAAAGAAGAGATAAAAGGTTATCTCGGAATAAAGACAGTTGAAAACGTTAGAGTGTTAGTACGATATGACATTGAAGGCCTTTCAGAAGACACATATAAAAAAGCATTAAATACAGTATTTTCCGAACCACCAGTAGATATGCTATATGAAGAAACTTTTGAGAGTTCAAAAGAAGACAAGATTTTTAGTGTTGAATATCTTCCTGGACAGTTTGATCAAAGAGCGGATTCAGCAGTACAATGTGTAAAATTTTTAAATGAAAATGAAGAACCTGTGATTAAGACAGCTACAACATATGTTATCACAGGACAAATAGATGATGAACAGTTAGAAAGCATTAAAACATTTTGTATAAATCCTGTAGATTCTAGAGAAACAGGTCTTGAAAAACCAGAAACTTTAGTTACTATATTTGAAGAACCTGAAGATGTAAAGATTTTTGATGGATTTATAGATATGAATGAATCGGATTTAAAAGATTTATATTCATCATTAGGACTTGCCATGACATTTAAGGATTTCCTTCATATTCAAAACTATTTTAAAAATGAAGAAAAAAGAAATCCATCTATGACAGAAATAAGAGTTCTTGACACATATTGGTCAGACCATTGCCGTCATACAACATTTGAAACAGAACTTAAAGAAGTTTCATTTGATGAAGGATTTTATAATAAGCCGATAGTTGATACTTATAATGATTATATAGCAGTTAGAGAAGAAATCTTCAAAGGAAGAGATGACAAATTTGTATGCCTTATGGATTTAGCTCTTATTGCGATGAGAAAGCTTAAAAAAGAAGGAAAGCTTGAAGATAAAGAAGAATCTGACGAAATAAACGCATGTAGTATTGTTGTTCCGGTAGAAGTTGATGGACAAGTTGAAGAATGGCTTGTAAACTTCAAAAACGAAACACATAATCATCCTACAGAAATCGAACCATTCGGTGGTGCGGCTACATGTCTTGGTGGAGCTATAAGAGATCCATTATCAGGCCGTACTTATGTATATCAGGCTATGCGTGTAACAGGGGCGGCAGATCCTACAAAATCTGTTAAAGATACTTTAAAGGGTAAATTGCCACAGAAGAAGCTTGTACGTGGTGCAGCAAACGGATATAGCTCGTATGGTAATCAGATAGGACTTGCAACAGGATTAGTAAAAGAAATTTATCATCCAAATTATGTTGCAAAGAGAATGGAAATCGGAGCAGTAATGGGTGCGGCTCCAAGACGTGCAGTAATTCGTGAAACATCAGATCCGGGCGATATCATTATCTTGCTTGGTGGAAGAACAGGAAGAGATGGTTGTGGTGGTGCTACAGGTTCATCAAAGGTTCATACAGAGGAATCTATTGAAACTTGTGGTGCGGAAGTTCAAAAAGGTAACGCACCTACGGAAAGAAAGATACAAAGACTTTTCAGAAGAGAAGAAGTAAGTAAACTAATAAAGAAATGTAATGACTTTGGTGCAGGTGGTGTATCTGTTGCTATTGGAGAATTGGCAGCAGGACTTGACATTAACCTAGATAAAGTACCAAAGAAGTATGCAGGACTTGACGGAACAGAAATTTCAATATCAGAATCACAAGAACGTATGGCAGTAGTTGTAGACCCTAAAGATGTAGAAGAGTTTTTGGGATATGCAAAGGAAGAAAATCTTGAAGCTATAGAAGTGGCTGTAGTTAAGGAAGAACCAAGACTTACACTTATGTGGAGAGGAAATACTATAGTAGATATTTCAAGAGCATTCCTTGATACAAATGGTGCTCACCAAGAGACAAATGTATCAGTAGATATGCCTGCTAAAGAAGAAAACTATTTTGAGAAAAAGCCGGTTTCTGATGTTAAAGCAAAATGGCTTGAAACTCTTGCTGATTTAAATGTATGCTCACAAAAAGGATTAGTTGAGATGTTTGACGGCTCAATTGGTGCAGGTTCAGTGCTTATGCCTCACGGTGGTAAGTATCAGCTTACAGAAACACAGAGTATGGTTGCAAAGCTTCCTGTATTAAAAGGAAAAGGTGATACAGTAACTCTGATGAGCTATGGATTTGATCCTTATTTATCATCATGGAGTCCATATCATTCAGCGATATATGCAGTAGTTGAATCAGTGGCTAAAATAGTGGCTACAGGTGGAGATTATAAAAAG
>JAVBUL010000063.1:0-17795 GCA_031555415.1 Lachnospiraceae bacterium
AACTAGGGATGTAAATGGTATGGTTCAAGGCTATTTTATAATAATAGCTATATGTATTGGTGGTGGATATGCAATACTTCGTAATGGAAAAAAATATATGAGGTTAGGTCAGGAGCATTATGACTATATTAATATTATAAGAAATAGTAAAGATGGCTCAATAGATGAGATTTCATGGAAAAAATTTAAATCATATGATGCTACATGTATGGATTTACAAGAGATGATAGATGAGAATATATTAGAAGATACATACATAGATAAAGAAAATAGAGTGATAGTGTCACCATTGATTCCAAGGCAAAATGTGGTGATTGAAAAAGAAGTAAATAATAAAGCAAAAAAGCAGATTGTTATAAAATGTCCTAATTGTGGTGGAGTAAATACATTAACAAGCAATCATGGACGTTGTGAATATTGTGATTCACCAATCAGTGAATAAAAATGTTAATAACTTGGAGGCAAAACTATATAATGATTAGTAAACCACAAAATAGAAAAGGCTGTTTTTTTAAAGATGGCAAGGTAATTATTAATATAGGCAGATTAATTATAATATTAGGTATGATAATGTATTCTATAATGTTTTCAGGTGGAAGAGCATCTGATGTAAGTCAAAGTGAATTTTTTCGTACATTATTAATAATAACCATAGTGTTTTTGGGAGGAGGATATTCTGTAGTAAGAATAGGAATGAAATATAAAAAGAGATATGCAAAATATGCAAGATATATTGGTATAATAAAAAATAGTAGGTATGGTTCAATAGATAATATATGTAAATTAACATCTAAAACATATGATGAAGTATATAAAGATTTAAAATACATGATTAAACGTGGTATTTTGACAGACTCTTATATAGATAGTGAAAACAGAAAAGTTGTATCTCCTCTCCTTTGGAAACCTAAAAGTACATATTCACATATAGTAATTGAGGGAAAAACAGTTGGAAACAATCAACAAAAGGTTTTAAAATGTCCTAACTGTGGAGGTGTAAACACTATAATAAATAATTATGGAATTTGTGAATATTGTGAATCAAAAATAAGTGCTAACTAAAAAATATTCGTTGAGAAATGACAACGAATATTTTTTAATTGGAAAACTGTTAAGCCTTTTTATGTGGTCCATCAGCAGGATAACCACCATGTAACTTCTGCATACCACGTTGAACTGCATCCTTAGAGGTTTTCCAATCGGCATCTTGATTTTTATAGTCAAACATATCAACGAGCCAGCTTACATCTTCACTGATTCGTGAAAGTGAATCAGACATAATTCTTAGAGTCATTCTATAAAACTCCTCTTTTTCTTTAGTACCAAGCTTTTTATCTGCTAGTTCGCATAAATCGGCTAAGTGATGAAAACAAAAGCCTTTACTGTTTTCAAGCATCTTAATCATAGCATCATCTTTTTTATACATAAAGAAAAAAGTATCTAGATATCTTTTATATGTTTCATCGAACCTCTTGCATATGTAGCAAGATTTGTCAAAGCTTCTAATCCAGTTTACAAGACTATTTTCCTCAGAACTTTTTCCTTTAAATTTATCTAATATGGAAACCTTAGAAGGTGAAAACATTTTTTTTTGAGAATTAAAATCTTTTATAACTTTATTATAATGAGTTTTCAAAATCCAACCACTTCCAAGTGTGTTTCCATAATCAAACATTTTCTTAAAATGTTCTTTGCAAAATCCTTCGTTGTCAGTAGCCAAACGTACATCGCTTTCCATGTATGTAGAGCCGGAGCCAAGCACAAAGTCAATCAATTCATTTTCAATTTTTCGCTCAACAAAGCAAAATGGACATTCATCATTTGCCTCAAATGCTTCTGTTAACGGTATAGTGTAAAGTTGTTCAGCCATGTTTACTCCTAATCTTATCGTTATTTTTGTTGAAATCGTATTCCTATAGTGGTATATTAAACCATGTGGTGAAAATGTTCAACCAAAAATTTAGATAATGGAAGTTTATAATGAAAAGTTTATTAGTATTTTTAAAAGGATATATAAAGGAAACTATTTTAGCACCTCTTTTTAAAATGTTAGAGGCATCATTTGAGTTGCTAGTACCACTAGTAGTAGCTGCGATTGTAGATACAGGTATCACAAACGGTGATAAGGGTTATATAATAAAAATGTGTGCGATACTTATTTTACTTGGAATAGTAGGATTAATAAGTTCTATTACAGCACAATATTATGCTGCAAAAGCAGCTGTAGGATTTTCTAAAAAACTTAGAGGAGTACTATTTAATAAAATACAAAGTTTATCGTTTAGTGATATAGACAATCTTGGAACTTCAACTATGATTACTCGAATGACGAGTGATGTAAATCAGGTACAAACTGGTGTAAATATGGTGTTGAGGCTTTTTTTGCGTTCGCCTTTTATCGTGTTTGGGGCAATGATAATGGCTTTTACTATTGATGCAAAAGCAGCATTGGTTTTTGCTTTGATGATACCAATACTTTTAATCATAGTTTTTGGAATTATGCTTATAACAATACCACTTTATAAAAAAGTACAAAAATCTTTAGATGGAATACTAAAAGTCACAAGAGAAAATCTTATGGGTATTAGGGTTATAAGAGCATTCTGTAAAGAAAAGCAAGAAGTAGAAGAATTTGACAAAGAAAATGAAAGTCTTACAATTAACCAGAAGTTTGTCGGAAGAATTTCAGCTCTTATGAATCCATTGACATATGTGATTGTAAATGCTGCTATTATTATACTTATTTATGTGGGTGCTATAAGGGTAGAAGAAGGAATTATTACACAGGGTGCAGTAATTGCTTTATATAACTATATGTCACAAATACTTATTGAGCTTATAAAACTTGCAAACCTAATTGTTACGGTAACAAAGTCATTTGCCAGTGCAGGAAGAATAGAAACAATATTAATTGTGAAAAAACAAGTTTTTTCACATTCATATCTTTCAAATAGTAATGAAAATAAGCAAATAGAGAATAATGATTATCACGTAGTATTTGAAAATGTATCACTTACATATAAAGGTGCAAGTGAAGAATCTCTTACAGATATAAGTTTTAGTGTAAAAAAGGGAGAAACAATAGGAATAATAGGGGGAACAGGCTCGGGAAAAACCTCTCTTATTAGTTTGATTCCTCATTTTTATGACTGTACAAAAGGCAGAGTATTAGTAGATAAAAAGGATGTTAAAGAATATAGAATAGATGAGTTAAGAAAGAAAGTCGGAATAGCCTTACAAAAGGGAGTTCTTTTTAGAGGAACGATAAGAGATAATATCAGATGGGGAAAAAAGGATGCCACAGATGAAGAAATAATGAAAGCGATGGAGATAGCACAAGCGCTCGATATACTTAAAGGAAAAAGCAAAGGCCTTGATGAAGAAATTAGTCAAGGAGGTAAGAACCTTTCAGGAGGTCAAATACAGAGATTGACAATAGCAAGGGCTTTGGTGGGGAGTCCGGAAATAATGATTTTTGATGATACTTCATCAGCACTTGATTATGCTACAGATGCGGCGCTTAGGAATGCGATAAAAAACATGGAAAATCAACCGACTACATTTATTGTTTCACAAAGGACTTCATCTATAAGTCATGCAGATAAAATAATAGTAATGGATGATGGAGAAATAGTTGGAATTGGAACTCATAATGAACTGTTAGAAAACTGTGAAATATACAAAGAAATATATGAATTTAGTGTGAGGTCATAGATGAATAAAAATACTTTGAAAAAACTTATAAAATATTTAAAACCGTATAAATTTTATCTGGCATTGTCAATGATTTTTGCACTAATATCAGTAGTTCTTACTCTATATATTCCGATTCTTTTTGGAGATGCTATAGACTTGATTATAGAAGATAGAAGTATAGATTTTGATGCAATGCTTAAAATTGCAAAAAAAGTTATAATGGTTGTAGGAATAACAGCATTAATCCAATGGATTATGGGATTGTGCAACAATAAGATGACTTTTTATATAGTTCGAGATGTTAGAAGGGATGCAATAAGAAAGATAGAAGTGTTACCATTAAAATTTATTGATACCAAATCTTATGGAGATATCGTAAGTAGAGTGATTTCTGATGTAGAGCAATTTTCAGAAGGATTATTAATGGGTTTTACTCAGTTGTTTACAGGTGTGGTAATGATTTTTGGAACATTAGGTTTTATGATATCAATTAACATAAAGATTGCATTAATTGTAGTAATAATAACACCGGTCTCGCTTTTTGTAGCTAAATACATTGCAGGAAAAACCTTCAAGTTGTTTAAGCTTCAATCTGAAACCAGAGCAGAGCAAACTGCGTTTATAGATGAAATGGTACAAAATCTAAAGGTGGTACAAGCATTTGGACATGAGGAAGAAAATAATGAAAAGTTTGGAGAGATTAATGAAAGGTTGGAAAAGGCATCACTTGATGCAATCTTTTATTCTTCAATAACAAATCCTATTACAAGATTTATAAATGGTACAGTTTATGCCGGTGTAGCAATTTCAGGAGCTTTTGTAGCCATTACAGGTGGAATAACTGTAGGAAGCTTAACATGTTTTTTAAGCTATGCTAATCAATATACAAAACCATTTAATGAAATATCAGGTGTAATAACAGAGCTTCAAAACGCTTTTGCATGTGCGACGAGAATATTTGAACTCATTGATGAAGAATCAGAAGTACCTGATAAAATGGATGCTACCAAGCTAGAAAAGGCAAAAGGAAATATAGAACTTACCAATGTGAACTTTTCATATACACCAGAAAAAGAACTTATAAAAGACTTTAATTTATCGGTAAAAAAAGGTCAAAGAATTGCAATAGTTGGACCAACAGGTTCGGGAAAAACAACACTTATAAATCTCTTAATGAGGTTTTATGATGTGAATTCTGGTGAAATTAAGATTGAAGATATAGATATAAGAGATATGACAAGAAGAAGTCTTAGGAAAAATTTTGGCATGGTTCTTCAGGAAACATGGTTAAAGTCTGCTACAATAAGAGAAAATCTTACGATGGGAAAAGAAGATGCCACAGAAGAAGAGGTAATAGATGCAGCAAAAGCAACTCATGCACATAGCTTTATAAAGAGACTTCCGAATGGATATGATACAGTTATTGGAGGGGATGGAGGAAATCTATCTCATGGACAGATGCAGTTACTTTGTATAACTAGAATTATGCTTAATCTTCCTCCTATGCTGATATTAGATGAAGCTACATCATCTATAGATTTAAGAACAGAAATTAGGATACAAAGGGCTTTTAATAAGCTTATGACTGGCAGGACTAGTTTTATAGTAGCGCATAGACTATCTACTATAAGGGAAGCGGATGTTATATTGGTTTTGAAAGAAGGGAATATAGTGGAGCAGGGAAATCATGAGGAGTTACTAAGTCAAGATGGCTTTTATGCAAAGTTATATAATAGCCAATTTGTGTAATATTAAAATAAATAAAAAGTTAACCCTATGTCGTTCATACAAAAAATATGTCGTTCATACAATTGGGGGTTGACTTTTTTTGATTTATATTAAATGTCAGGATAGGTTAATTAAAACGATTAACTTTCCGTTGGGGTCTAATCCGCACCGTTGGGGAAAAGATTACATCAAACTATTGAAAAAACAAGATAAAAGTGCTATAAAGGAATTATGGTAAGTCAAATAAAGTTGAAAGGAAGGTTTATCTACAAGTAGTGTGTCAAGATGATATTAAAAAAATACAACAATTATTTGAAAAAGATGACTTTAAAATAAATGAAAATGAAGTAGGTGAAAAAGTTTCAGCAGGTTGGATATATACAATAAGGACATTTGATGAGAAAGATAAAAAGTTAGATGAAATTGTTGTGGTAAGTGGTAAACTAATTCGTTATAATGATATATCTTATGATTGTAAAGAAATTGATATAACAGTAATAGATAAGATAACAGGAATTGATAGATTTAAAACGGAATAGATATTGTAAGTTTATTTAATGAAGATCGTAAAGGGGTGGCATTTTAAGTGATGCACCCCTTTTTGAATTTAATCCTTGCAAAAAATGGACATAGTATGTAAAATAACATAAGAAAGGGGCTGAGTGTTATGTCAGATAATCAAATCATCTTATATCATGGTAGCAAAGAAATAATAGAGTTTCCAGAGATAAGAATAATTAATGCTCTTTCTACATTAAAATTCAAGAAAGGATATGAGATAAATGAATAAAAATGATAGTGCGTTATTCTTTACTTGTAGTTTAATTGAATATATTGGACGAGTACAAAAGCTAAAACGTGGTGAGGTTGTTGAAAAGTTAGGTATTGATATGCTTAGACGTATATATAAATATTCAGACGTGTTACATTGTGAGCCAATTGAAAAAACGGCAGATGAATATATCACGATGCTAAATATAGAAAAGGGAAATTATGATAATGTAGCAGATTGCAAATATGAGGTTCCAGATTATTGGACTATTGGAGAAGTTTATGAGAGACTGATAGAAGATGTTGCATCTGAAAATGTGGTTGATACTCTCATAGAAGTATATTCTTCGTGGATTAATGATTCTATTTCGAATTATAACTCAGATTTCTTTTATCAATCACGAGAATATATTGCATTATGTTATAAAGAAAAAGAGATACTTTAGAAGGGTAAAAGTAATATGGTAGAGATAAAAGAAAATATTCTTGATATAAATACATTCATAAACCTAAGAGCATTAGTAGGCTGGAAGGTTTTAAGTGAGGAACAAGCAAAAAAAGCTTTGACAAATAGCTTGATTACAATATCGGCATATGTAGATGATAAAATAGTAGGTATGGGAAGGTTAGTAGGAGATGGCGCAGTAATATGCTATATCCAAGATTTAGTAGTACATCCTGATTATCGAAAGATTGGAGTTGGAGATACTATAATGAAAAGACTTTTAGCTTATGTTCAGGAGATTAGAATAGATGACACAGAAATGATGTTATGTTTGATGTGTGCAAAGGGAAGAGAGAAATTTTATGAAAAATATGGTTTCATAGCAAGGCCTACACAGAACTTGGGACCAGGTATGATACAATATTTAAATAAACAATAAGGATGGGCATAAACAATGGCACAGGTAACAAATTCATATGATGCAAATAGTATTTCTATTTTAGAGGGTCTTGAGGCAGTAAGAAAGCGTCCTGGAATGTACATAGGAAGTGTATCTTCTAAAGGACTTAATCATTTGATATATGAAATAGTAGATAACTCAGTGGACGAGCATTTGGCGGGACATTGTAGCGAAATAAGTGTAGTTTTAGAAAAAGATGGTACAGCTACTATTACAGATAATGGTAGAGGTATACCGGTAGGAATAAATGAAAAAGCAGGAATTCCAGCTGTTGAAGTAGTATTTACAATACTTCATGCAGGTGGAAAATTTGGTGATGGCGGATATAAAATTTCAGGTGGTTTGCATGGTGTTGGTGCATCGGTTGTAAACGCATTGTCTGAATGGCTTGAAGTAACCATTAAGGTTGACGGAAAGGTTTATAAGCAAAGATATGAGCGCGGAAAGGTTATGTATCCATTAAAAGAAGTTGGAACATGTCGTAAAAATGATACAGGAACAAGTGTAACATTTCTTCCTGATAATGAGATTTTTGAAAAGACATATTTTAAAGCGGAAGCGATTAAAAGCAGACTTCACGAAACAGCATATCTAAACCCAGAGCTTACAATTAATTTTGTAAATAAGCGCTTTGACGAAGAGGAAAAGATTATTTATCATGAAGAAGACGGAATAAAGGCATATGTTAAAGATTTAAATCAAGGAAAAGAACCTCTTCATGATGTTATATATTATAAAAGAAATATCGATGGAATTGAATTAGAAGCAGCAATACAGTTTGTTGATGAGTTTCAAGAGGATATATTAGGATTTTGTAATAATATTTATACTCAGGAAGGTGGTACACATATCACCAGCTTTAAAACTAAGTATACAATGATAATAAATCAATATGCGAAAGAGTTAGGTATATTAAAAGAAAAGGATTCAAATTTTACAGGTGCCGACGTAAGAAACGGAATGACTGCTGTTATAGCAATAAAACATCCGGAACCTAGATTTGAAGGACAGACAAAGACAAAGCTTGATAATCCGGATGCAGGAAAGGTAACAGCAGAAGTATCAGGAGATGAGCTTACACTATACTTTGATAAAAACATTGATACATTAAAAACAGTTATAGCTTGTGCGGAAAAATCAGCAAAGATAAGAAAAGCAGAAGAAAAGGCTAAAACAAATCTACTTACAAAGCCAAAGTTTTCAATTGACAGCAATGGAAAACTTGCAAACTGTGAAAGTAGAAAAGCAGAGGAATGTGAAGTTTTTATCGTAGAAGGTGATTCGGCTGGTGGTTCAGCAAAAACTGCAAGAAATAGAAAGACACAAGCCATACTTCCGATTAGAGGTAAGATTTTAAATGTAGAAAAAGCAACCATAGATAAGGTTTTAGCAAATGCTGAAATTAAAACTATGATAAATGCATTTGGTTGTGGATTTTCAGAAGGTTTTGGAAATGATTTTGATATAAGTAAACTACGATATAATAAGATAATAATTATGACTGATGCCGATGTAGACGGTGCTCATATTGCAACCTTATTACTTACATTTTTTTATAGATTTATGCCCGAGCTTATACTTGGAGGGCATATATATCTTGCAACACCACCATTATATAAAGTAGTACCTAAAAAAGGTGAGGGAGAATATTTGTATGATGATAAGGCGCTTGAAAAATATAGAAAAACACATAAAGAAACATTTACACTACAAAGATATAAGGGTCTTGGAGAAATGGATGCAGACCAACTATGGGATACAACTCTAAATCCAGAAACAAGAATATTAAAGCAAATAGAAATAGAAGACGGAAGAATGGCATCGGAAGTTACATCGATGCTTATGGGAAGCGAAGTGCCACCAAGAAGAGCATTTATTTATGAACATGCAAATGATGCAGAATTAGATGTTTAGGAAAAAAGAGGATAAGTATAGATATGGCAGAACAGATTTTAAAAACAGAATTTTCTGAAGTAATGCAAAAATCATATATTGATTACGCAATGAGTGTAATATGTCAAAGAGCATTACCGGATGTAAGAGATGGACTTAAACCGGTTCAAAGAAGAGTTTTATATGCAATGGATCAGTTGGGACTTAACTATGATAAACCGCATCGTAAATCAGCACGTATTGTTGGTGATACCATGGGTAAATATCATCCACATGGCGATAGCTCAATATATGATGCTTTAGTAGTACTTGAGCAGGATTTTAAGAAAGGTATGGCTCTTGTTGATGGACATGGTAACTTCGGCTCTATAGAGGGTGATGGAGCGGCTGCTATGCGTTACACAGAAGCAAAGCTTAAAAAATTCACACAAGAAGTATATCTTGCAGATTTAGATAAAGATGTAGTTGATTTTGGACCAAACTTTGACGAAACAGAAAAAGAACCAATTGTTCTTCCTGTTAAGGTACCAAATATTCTTATAAATGGAGCGGAAGGTATTGCGGTAGGTATGACTACAAGTGTACCGACACATAACTTAGGTGAAGTATTAGATGCAGTGATTGCATATATGAATAATAATGACATTACTACAGAGCAGCTTATGGAGTATGTAGAGGGACCTGATTTTCCAACAGGTGGCTTAGTTGTAAATAAAAGCGATTTACTTAATATCTACGAATTAGGCACTGGTAAAATCAAGCTTCGAGGTAAGGTTGATTTTGAACCGGGTAAGACAAAGGCAGATAAAGACAAGCTTGTTATTACAGAAATACCTTACACAATGATAGGCGCTAACATAGGTAAGTTTATAAGTGATATCTGTGAGCTTATTGAAAACAGAAAGCTTGTAGATGTTGTTGATATATCAAACGAATCATCAAAGGAAGGAATAAGAATAGCTCTTGAACTAAAGAAAAATGCAGATATTGAAAAGATTAAAAATACACTATATGCAAAAACAAGACTAGAAGATACCTTTGGTGTAAATATGCTAGCAATAGTTGATGGTCGTCCGGAAATATTGGGATTAAAGTCAATTATTGAAGAAAATGTAAAGTTCCAATATGAAATTACAAATAGAAAATATTCTTATCTTCTTAATAAAGAAATAGAACAAAAAGAAATTAAAGAAGGTCTTATAAAGGCTTGTAATATTATTGATTTAATTATTGAAATACTAAGAGGTTCAAATAGTTTAAAGGATGCTAAAGATTGTCTTGTAAACGGAAATACAGATAATATAAAGTTTAAAAACAAAGAATCAAAGATATATGCAGGTGAACTTCATTTTACACCAAAGCAGGCGCAAGCAATACTTGATTTAAGACTTTACAAATTAATTGGTCTTGAGATATTAGCGCTTGAAAAAGATTATGCTGATATTGTAAATCGTATAGCTGAATATGAAGATATTTTGGGTAATAGAAAATCTATGACTAAGGTAATCGAAAAAGAGTTAAAAAAGATTAAGAAGGATTATGAAGTCGAAAGAAAGACAGTTATAATAGATGCTAAACAAGCTGTTTATGTAGAAGAAAAGATTAAAGAAGTAGAAGTAGTATTTACAATGGATAGATTTGGTTATGTAAAAACAATAGATAGAGCTGTATATGAGAAGAATAAAGAAACAGTTGATTCTGAACATAAATATGTTTTTACTTGCATGAATACAGATAAGGTATGTGTATTTACAGACCAAGGAAATCTGCATCAACTAAAAGTTTTAGATACACCTTTTGCTAAGATAAAAGATAAAGGAACACCTGTTGATAATATCAGTAACTATGATAGTAAGGTTGAAAATATTGTTTTTATCGATTCATTAGGAAATATAAGAGATAAAAAATTACTATTTACAACATTAAATGGAATGATGAAGCTTGTAGATGCTTCAGAGTTTGAAGTGTCAAAAAGAACAGTTGCAGCTACAAAACTTTCGTCAGGTGATAAAGTCATTAGCATAAATTATACAGAAGCTACTACAAATGTTTCAGAAGTGTTTGTTGATGATATGGAAGCTCCTTTAGGGGATGTTTTCGCTATAGATGAAATGGAAGGATATCAAGAAACCTTTGATTTTGGAGATGATTTTGGAGGCGAAATTGTAAGCAATATCGAAGAGGTAAGTGAAAAACCAATATTACTTGCGCAAGACGAAGTATTTACAAATGAAATAGTTGTATTGCAGACATCAAAAGGATTATTCTTACGTTTTCCGCTTAAAGATATACCTGAGAAAAAGAAAGGTGCTGTGGGTGTAAGAGGACTTAAACTTTCTAAAGATGAATGTATAACTAATGTTTATGTTTGTGATGCCGGAGATAGTATTATAGTGGATATCGGAGGAGAAAAATACGACTTAAGAAAGCTTACAACAAAGAAGAGAGATCAGGCTCCTCAAAAACCTAAAAAGTAGATTTAGATTATTGTTAATATTAACTATTTGTGATAGAATGACATTTAAGATTATTTAAATAAGGAGGAGCAAATGGATAAGGATAAGTATGTTGCGTATGTAGGTTCGTATACACACGGCAAAGCAAAAGGAATTACAATATGTGATGTAGATATAGATGAAGGGATTTTTATTCCAAGAAAAGAAGTTGAAGTGAAAAATGCTTCATATATGAGATTAGCAAATAATGGTAAATTTCTTTACTCAGTTTCTGATTTAGGAATCTCATCATTTAAAATTTTAGATGATGGTGATTTAGAATTTGTAAATTTAGGTTCAATAAATGGAATGAGAGCTTGTCATATAAGTGTTGATAGAAATGATAAATACATATATACATCAGGCTATCATGATGGAAAGGCTTCGGTTGTACGTATTAACGATGACGGAAGTGTAGGAGAGCTTACTGCAGAAGTATTTCATAAAGGAATGGGCAGCATTGCAGAAAGAAACTTTAGACCACACATTACTTGTACAAGACTTACCCCTGACGGAAAGTTTATGGTAGCTTGCGATGTTGGTATTGATCAAGTTAAAATATATGAATTTAATAATATAACAGGTGATATACATCTTGTAGAGATTTTAAGATGTGAGCTTGAATCTGCTCCAAGAAGCATGCTCTTTAGTCCTGATGGAAAGTTTGCATATTTAATTTGCCAGCTTAAAAATACAGTAGAGGTGTATACATATGATTGTATAGACGATGCACCGGAATTTGAACATATACAGAGTATAAGCACATTAGGCAAAAAATTTAATGATAAGAGTGCAGTAGCGGCACTAAGATTTTCAAATGATGGAAGTTATCTTTTCTGTTCAAATGCAGGAGATAATAGTATTGCTATGTTTAAGAGGGATAAAGAGACAGGCTTATTAGAGAAGAAATCAGTACTTCCTATTAGCGGAGATTATCCAAAACAGATAAGCATATTTCCAGATGACAAGCATCTTGCTTCTTTAAATCATGAGACAAATGAAATAACATTCTTTAAAATAGATTATGAGCAAGGTATTATTGTAATGCACGGAAAGCCAATATCTATTGAAACACCAAATTGTGGAGTGATAAAAAAACTCTAATAGAGTCCACGGACTTTTATAAACAAAAAAGTTTCGACTATGTCGAAACTTTTTGCTAAATATGTAAGAATGCTCGGAGGTTAGAAGGTTAGAATGGATTATCAAAAATCAAGGGAATATTTTTATGGAAAACAGAATCATTTTTGGGATTTAGGTCTTGAAAATATAAAACTATTTTTAACGCGCCTTGATAATCCAGAGAAAAAGCTTAATATTATACAAATCGCAGGAACAAATGGAAAAGGTTCAGTATCAGCATACCTATCTTCGATTTTAAAAGAGTCAGGTTATAATGTTGGAAGATACAACTCTCCGGTTGTGTTTGAAGAGTTAGAAAATATATGTTTTAATGATGTCCCGATGAGTAAGGAAGAGTTTTCAGAGCAAGTGGAATTAATGAAAAAAGCAATAGAAGATTCTGAAAAAGAAAATAGGCTTCCGACTATATTTGAACTTGAAACGGCTTTAGCATTAAACTATTTTGCATATAAAAACTGTGATATTGTAGTGTTAGAAACAGGGCTTGGCGGCAGAGATGATGCAACCAATGTCGGCAGCAATGCATTACTTAGTATAATAACATCTGTTAGTATGGATCACATGGAATATTTAGGAAGTACAATTGAAGAAATAGCAAGTGTAAAGGGCGGAATAATAAAAAGAAATTGTCCTGTACTTATTCGAAATCAAGATAAAAAAGTATTAAAAGTAATAAAGGAAATATCAAATAATTTAGAGTCTGAACTTTTTATTTCAGATACAAAAGATGTAGTTATAAAGGAAGAAAGTCTTTTAGGACAAGTGTTTGATTATAAAAATTTAAAGAATATAAAATTAAATCTTTTAGGACGCAATCAGGTTGAGAACAGTGTAATGGCAATAGAAGCTGCGAATATTTTGAAGAGCAAGGGATTAAATAATATCGTAGATAATACAATTAAAGAAGGACTTGAAAATACTGTTTGGCATGGAAGATTTGAGGTTATTTCAAGAGAACCGCTAATAATAATAGACGGAGCACATAATCCTGATGCTGCATCTAGATTAGTAGAAAATATGAATATATATTTGAAGGATTATAAAAAGACATTTATTTTAGGAATATTTGCTGATAAAGATTATAAAGAAATAGTAAGAATTACATTACCATATGCAGATGAGATAATCACTGTAACATCTCTTAATAAAAGGGCATTAGATGCAAAAGTTTTAAGAAAAACTATTGAAGAGATGGAAGGTTTACCAGATAAAGATATTAGAATTGTAGATGCGAAAAATATTACACAGGCAGTAAATATGGCAAAGGAAACCACAAACAAAGTGAAAAATAATGCTATAGTAGCATTTGGTTCACTGTCTTTTCTAAAAGAAATAGAGGTACTATGAGAATAGGGAACAAAGAATTTGACTTATTAAATAATTCATATATAATGGGTATATTAAATCTAACTCCGGATTCTTTTTCGGATGGTGGTAAATGGAACGATGTTGATAGTATATTATATCATGTTGAAGAAATGATAAAAGAAGGTGCCGAGATTATAGATATAGGTGGTGAGTCTACAAGACCAGGATATAAAAAAATATCCCAGGACGAGGAGATATCAAGAATATCCTCTTATTTGAGAGCGATAAAAGAAAGATTTGATATAGTCATATCTATAGATACATATAAGTCAGAGGTAGCAAGAGAATTACTTTTACATGGTGTAAATATGATAAATGATATTTGGGGATTTAAGGCAGACAGTGAAATGGCAAAAGTGGCTGCAGAGTTTGATGTACCTTGCTGTTTAATGCATAACAGAAATTTAGAGGTAAATCCATACAAATCTATAGTTGAAGATGTAATAAGTGATTTAAAAGAAAGTATTAGCATAGGGCTTAAAGCAGGAGTAAGAAAAGAAAATATTATTATTGATCCAGGAATAGGTTTTGGGAAAAGTCAAAATGATAATTTAGTAATAATGAATAATCTTGATAGATTAAAAGAGCTTGAGTGTCCGATGTTGTTAGGTACTTCAAGAAAATCCATGATTGGTTTTGTACTTGATTTACCGGTGGAGGAGAGAGTTGAGGGCACAATTGCTACTACGGTGTTGGGTATTATTAAAGGTTGTTCTATAATAAGGGTACATGATGTAAAAGAAAATTATAGAGCAATGAAGATGATAAAGGAAATTCTAGGGAGATAGAAATGCTGAAAAAAAAGAAGAAGATAATAATTTTTACATTGATACTTATAGCAGTGATTGGAATTGTTGCATGGATGGCTTTATCAGGTGGGATGCGATATAACGAGGATAATGCCATAGGAAATACAAATGGAAACATTTATAATGAAGGATTATTTTGTGAATATGAGGATAATGTGTATTTTGCAAATCCTAATGATGGTGGTTCATTATATATGATGGATATGGATGGTATTAACTTTGAAAAACTATGTGATGTAAATGCATCATATATAAATATCTATAATGACTATATTTATTTCAAAAAGTTTAATGTAAACAATAAGAATGTTTTGCTCAGTAGAAATAAATATGCAATATGCCGAATGGAAATTGGTGATGACACAGCGGATACAATTCATAATGGCAAAATAGATTGTATGACTCTATGTGGAAATTATATATACTATAGGTATTATGATGACGAGACATTTTTCTCATTACACAAGGTGAAAATCGATGGAGAAGAGGATGAAAAACTAAATGATGAAGATTACACACCTTTAGCGGTCTATAATGAAAAAATATACTTTGCAAATGTTACAGAGAATCATCATTTAATGGTGTTAGATACAAAGAATGACTCGATAAATAAGATTGCAACAGGTAATTTTTATATGCCAGATGTTTATAATGGAAATTTGTATTTTATAGACTGTGATAATAACAGAAAATTGACATGTATGAATCTTAGTAATTATGAAAAGACTATTTTGTCTGATGATAGTGTTATTAATTATAATCTTAGTGGCAAGTATGGAGTAATATACTATCAGGCAGAAAATACGAGAGATGATCATGGGCTATATAGAATAGATGTAACAGGTGAAAACAAAATGCTTATTGCAAAAGGTGATTATTGTAATATATCAATAACACAGAAATATACATATTTTTATCAAATGCTCGGAGGTGAAAAAATTCTTTTAAGAGTAAGAACTTTAGGAGATGGATCGGTTACGATTTTTGCACCACCAGTATTAGAAGACTAGAAGGAGGAAAGATAACTATGGATTACAAAGAAAGAGATTATATTTTCATTGAAAACCTAGAGGTATTTGCTTATCACGGAGTACTTGAAGAGGAAAAGCAAAAGGGGCAAAAGTTTTTTCTGACATTAAAGCTTTATTTGGATTTAACAGATGCAGGACATAGTGATGATTTAGATTATTCTGTTGACTATGCAGATGTTTGCCATAGAGTAACAGAACTTATGAATGAGCATAAATATTATCTGATTGAAGCAGTAGTAGATTATGTTACTACACGATTGCTTATAGAATATCCATTGATAAAGGGTATTGATGTAAAATTATCAAAACCTGAAGCTCCGATTGGGTTGCCATTTGAAAATGTAAGCGTTAATATCTCAAGAGGTTGGCATACAGCTTATATTGCACTGGGGTCAAACATAGGAGATAAAGAAACTTACATAAGGGAGGCAATAGAAGAATTTGATAAAAATCCGATGTGCAGAGTAAAAACAGTATCAGATTTAATTGTTACACCACCATATGGATATACAGAACAAGATGAGTTTTTAAATGGAGCAATGGAAATAGAAACATTGCTTACTCCATACGAGCTGCTTAATTTCGCTCATTTTGTGGAAGAAGGGGCAGATAGAGTAAGAGAGATACATTGGGGACCAAGAACATTGGATGTTGATATTGTTTTCTATGATGATTTGGTTACAGAAGATAAAAACTTATTAATACCACATCCAGAGATGCATAAAAGAGAGTTTGTACTAAAACCACTTAGACAAATAGCTCCATATAAATTGCACCCAGTATTGCAAAAAAGAGTTAAGGATATAGAAATATGCGAATAGTAAAAAAAGATAGTAATATTATCTTAGAGTCAGTAATAGACTTTAATATTGAGCAGACACTTGAGTGTGGACAATGTTTTCATTTTGAAAAAATAGATGAGCTTGAGTATGTGGTCATTGCATTAGATAAACTATTACATATAAAGCAAGAAGATGATAAACTAATTTTTTTTGATAAAGATGAGGATGAAGTAATAAATATTTGGATAAAATATTTTGATTTAGAAAGAGATTACGCAGAGATAAAATCCAGTCTTTTGGCAAAGGATAAGAAGCTTTTTGAAGCTATTACAAAAATGTATGGTGTCAGAATTTTAAATCAGGAATTTTATGAAATGGTGATATCATTTATAATTTCTCAAAATAAGCAAATTCCTCATATAAAAAAGATAGTATTTGACTTATCAAACAGGTATGGTAATGTGTTAGGTCAAGTAAACGGAAAGGAATACTACTCCTTCCCTGAGTTGGAAACATTTGCGAAAATAACAGAAGAAAGTTTTAGAGAATTAAAAACAGGTTTTAGAGCACCGTATTTAGTAGATGCATCATTAAGAATAACAAGCGATTTTTCAAGAGAAAGTTTTGAAGGACTTAGCTATCAAAATGCAAAAGAAAGATTAATGCAGATAAAAGGTATTGGAGAAAAGGTTGCAAATTGTGTATTGCTATTTGGATTATCATATAGAAATGCTTTTCCGGTAGATGTATGGATAAAGCGTATAATGCAGGAATTATATTTTGAAGGAAAGGATACACCAAAAAATGAAATAGAGCAATTTGCAAACAAGCAGTTTGGAGATTATGGTGGCTATGCACAACAATATCTTTTCTATTTTGCGCGCAAAAAAGATTAGGGTAAAGCAAAATTTCTTATTATTTTATAAAAAATAGTACTTTAGTACTATTGAAATATTAGCTATATAGAATTAAAATACAACATAGGGTTAGCACTCGAAATAAAAGAGTGCTAACAAAATAAAAGTAACTAAGTAATAAATAATAAAGGAGGCATTTTCATGAAATTAGTACCATTAGGAGACAGATTAGTTATTAAGCAGGTAGTTGCAGAAGAAACAACTAAATCAGGAATTGTATTGACAGGTCAGGCAAAGGAAAAGCCACAAGAAGCACA
>JAVBUL010000279.1:0-5615 GCA_031555415.1 Lachnospiraceae bacterium
ATGCTTTTTCTCTTATGACTCAAGATAAAACAGAAGTTTATGAAGGTAAAATAGGATGTTCATATCTTTGTGGTCAAGCTGCTTTTGAAGCGTGGGCGAATGCAATTGAAGATGACAGCTTTTTTGTTGAGGGGATGGATATAAATGACCGTGGATTCTGCCAAAATGATGCAGAGGAGATGCTTGTAGGACGTGGTTTTGCAGCCTCTTTTATAAGCTCGCTTATTGGAGATTATCCTATGGTTACAAAAGAGCTAGAACAATGCACGGAACTTTTAAAATTAGAAGCAGAATGTATGACGAAAATGCGTGAGGCAAGGGGCGGTTATTTTGTATGTGATGAAACAATGGCAAAATTCCGAGATAAGAAAGTACGTACAGAAGTGGCAAAATTTATACGTCAAGCTGCTCAATATGAAAAAGAAGTTTGTGTAGTATTAAAAGAAATAATTGATAAAATATAAAAAAGATTCAGCTAAGGCTGAACTTTGCAAGAATAATAGATTCAGCTAAAGCTGAACTATAAAGCCAGTCTTGCTGGAATAATTTTGAGGAGTTTTCTATTAACTAAAAAAAGATTCGGCTAACTAAAGAGAGAGTTTCAAGCTTTGTGCAGACACAAAACTTGAAACTTTATTTTTGAAATTTCTCAATTACTACTTTTTAAGTATTGCCCTGTTATTGAATCTTTACATTCCATAATCTGAAATATACTTCCCTCAGCTATAATTTTCCCACCATTTTCACCTGCTCCGGGCCCCAAGTCTATGATATAATCAGAATTCATAATAACTTCCGGATTATGTTCAATTAGGAAAACAGAGTTTCCTTTTTCAACAATATTATTAATGAACTTCAGGAGTTTTGCGACGTCCTTTGAATGAAGACCAGTAGTAGGTTCATCAAGTATATAAAGCATATTTTTTTTCTTACGTATTTTACTAAGTTCTTTCGCTAAACGAAGTCGCTGTGATTCTCCACCGGAAATAGTATTAATTGATTGACCTAAAGTAATATATTCTAATCCGAGCTCAGATAAATAACTTAGCTTATTATGTATATATACATGTTCAGAGAAAAAACCTAGTGCTGATTCAATTGTAAGATTTAATATTTCACTTATGTTCTTGCCATTATAATATACTTCCAGAACTTCATTTTGATATCGTTTTCCATTACATACAGGACATACCACATTTAAGTCTCCTAAGTATGGTATATGTGTATCTAAGTAACCAATACCTTTACAGTATAAACATCCTCCGGTTGAGTTAAAAGAATAGTGGGATATATGATTAAGCCCTTTTTTAACAGCATCTTCACTTTCTGAAAAAATTTTTCTTATTGAATCAAAAACACCTATATACGTTGCAGGTATAGATGTTTTTGAAGAACGGATTGAAGATTGATCAATACAATAAACATCAGTTATTTTTTCCATTCCCTCTATTCTTGTATGCTTTCCCGGTACAATACGAGAATTATGTACATTCGACCAAAATGCCTTATATATTGTTTCAATTACCAAAGAACTTTTACCTGAACCTGAAATGCCAGTGAAACATACTAACTTATTAAGAGGTATGGAAACATCAATGTCTTTTAAGTTATTAGACTTTGCGCCTATAACTTTAATTATATCTTCACTCTTATTATCAAGCTGATTTTTATTCATTGTCATGGGCCTTTTTAAATAAGTTGAAATAACAGATTTTTTATTATTTAATATCTCACTAAGAGAACCTTCGGCAATAATCCTACCTCCATTTACGCCTGCGTCAGGTCCTACTTCAATAATATGGTCAGCGCTTTTAATAATATCTAAATCATGCTCTATAGTAATAACAGTATTACCCTTTTGACAAAGTTTTTCTATAAGTTTACTAATCCTTACATTATCGCAACTATGTAGTCCGGCAGTTGGTTCATCAATAATATAGGTAAGTCCTGTTAAACCACAACCTAGTTGTCCGGCAAGCCGGACACGTTGATATTCACCACCTGATAATGTATCAATTCTTCTATTTAATGATAGATATCCAAGACCGATATCTATCAAAGCATTAAGTTTAAACATAATCTCATTCAAGATTGATTGTAAAGCATCCTCTTTTTCGCAAGATTTAGAAAGGTATGATAAGAAATCATGTAAATCAGTTAGTTCCATATCTCCAAGAGCATGAAAATTCATTCCATTTATTTCAATAAATTGTCTATGCGGTTTTAATCTTGAACCTTTACATGATTGACACTGCTCATCTATCATATAATTGTTAAACATATAATCTTCCCATGCAGCAAGCTCACGATTTTGATTTTCTATATAATATCTATTAATGCTGTTTAATAGTCCTTCAAATTCAAAAGGCTTATTATGAGCATCTTTTCGAAATAAAGGTAATTCTTTGTTATAATTCTCAGGTATCATAAAAGGAATCTTTTCACCTTTAGTTCCATAAAATATAATGTCTTTTGCAAAATCTGGTAAGCATTCAAATGGTTCATCAAATGAAAATTTATAATGCTTTGATAAACTATAAATGAGACAATAATCATATGGCTTTTTCATATCAAGAAACAGTAATGGGTAAAAGGGTCCTTGCCTTAAGGATTTATGTCTGTTCTGTACGATAACATCTGGTATAGCAACCTTAGTTATACCGGTGCCTTTGCACTCATCACAACCACTTTCGGGATCATTAAATGAAAAAAAAGAAGGTAATACATCTGCGGTAAGCATTCCGTGTTCGCTACAACCCTTTCCTTTAAATAAATTCTCATATTCCGTATTTTTATCTAATCCTAAATTTAATATTCTTAAAAATCCATTACCATTTAATAGTGCAGATTTTAAAAGATTTATATCACCTCTTGTTAACTCGCTGCCAGTTTCAATAATGCCTGCGACAACATACATAGATTTAGGTTCATTTGAAATTTCTATCCAATCCCTAAAGTCTTTTTTCTGTCCATCAATCTCAATCTTTTTATATCCTTTTTTTCTTAGATTACTAAAAAAATCTTCATACTTTTCTGTACGACTTTTATATATTGGAAATTGAATTTCAATATTAGTCTTTATAGAAAAATCTTCTAATTTTTTTATAATATATTGTAATGTTATCATCGGATAATTCTTCTGACATACAGGACATCTTACCTCACCCATAGCTGAAAATAAATAACGCATATATGTACTTAGTTCAGAAAGCGTTCCGATAGTTGACCTTGGGTTAATATTAGCCTTAGCTTGTTTAACACTGATTACAGGGGTAAGTCCATCTATAAAATTAACATCTGGCTGTTTAAGCCTACTGGTATAATGTTTTGCAGCATCAGATAAACAATCTAATAACCTTTTTTGACCGGCTGCATAAATAACATCATATGCAAGAGTTGACTTTCCTGAACCACTAACTCCAACAATAACAGTGTGTTTTCCATGCGGTATCTTTACAGATATATTCTGAAGATTGTTTTCGCGTGCACCATTTACATAAATATAGTTATCCATTTAAAATGTCTCCTCTCTCATTTTTAACTGATATTGTTCACTTAGGACATATTTGAAACTAAAAATCTCATCGCTCAGAGAATCAATTTTAATATTTTGAATTTCTCTTTCTAATATTCCCATCCTATAAAGCCATAAAAAATCGATTCCAAAACCGTGGGGTCTTGTCGGCATAGAAAAATTGTCTAAATCCCCATATTTTGTGAGATGAGATAGTATTGGTCTATATACCTCTTCTGTATTATCTTTAAGATAATTTAAATTAGTTTCTATAATACGTTCTATTACTAAGTCTGTTACAGGTTCATAAATTATACAATCATAAATCTGACTAAATAATTTTGGATTTATTTTTTTAGCTTGTGCAATTATCTCTCTTTCTGGAAACATTTTTTGTCTTGCCACTTCTAGCCATGCTATTCCTTCAGCTGCCTCAAGAAGAAAATAAACTGCATTTTCTGAATTACCTTTAATTTTAAAATTCTTTTCTGCTTTGTTCATATAGTAGACCGCATTAGAAAATCCTAGTAACATTTCTATTTCTCTATCCCTATCCCCTATATAAAATGAATCTTCAAAACATTCTTTAATTGCAGGATCTTTAATAAATAAAGTTGTACTTTTTGATAGTGCACAAAAATAATAATCCGTCATATTGGTTGAACCTAAATAGTTAATAAATTCACTTTTTTTCTTAATATTTAGAGCAATTGGTATTTCATGCTCAATAAGGTTATAGTTATTTATTCCTTTATAGTTATCATCGAAGATAGCTAAAATTTGTAAATCTGACCATTCCCAAATCAAGTCATGACTCACACTTTCAATTAGAAAAGCAGCTAAACATTTTTTGTTTTTCTGAATTTTTTCTAAAAAGCAGTCCTTAGCATAATTAACATTCTTGCGTAGTTCGGTATTTTCCATAATTATCGTCCGTCCTTTTTTGATTAAAGTATAGTAAAATATAATAATAATTACTCGACTTTTTTGATGAAGTGCTTATTGACAATTAGACTCAAGTGGTCTAAAATATAAATAGAAGTGGTCTAACGAGGAGGTGACGTTTTGCCAGCATGGAAATCAGGTAGTAACTTTGATGCTTTTCATTCCCTTGAAGCAGATAAGCAAACAAGAATTATAAATGCCGCACTTAGTGAGTTTGCTGTAAAAGGGTTTAAGAGGGCATCTACAAACATTATAGCCGAAAAAGCACAAATAGGTAAAGGTATGCTCTTTTATTATTTTGGTAATAAGGAAGAGTTGTTCAACTTCCTATGCCAATATACAATTGAGTTTATAAAAAATGAGTATGTAGGCGGGTTTAACTGTGTTTCTGGGGACTTTATTGAAAGGTATAAGACCCTAAGTGATGTTAAACGTACTATAATGGGCCAGTTTCCTGAAGCTTTCGAATTTTTGGAGAGTTTTTATCGTGAGGAGAATGCAATTTATTTTAGCAAGTTTGCAGGTGAGATTTCGGAGATTAAGAGTAAGGTTTTTGAAAAGATTTATGATGGAATTGACTATTCACTTTTTAGGGAAGATATGGATGGTAGTACAGTTGTAAAATACCTAAAATGGCTTTTTGGTGCATATGAATCAGAAACAACGATGCGTTTTAAAAGTGGAGATTTTGATATTGAAAATCCAAAGGATATTGCTGCTGAATGGTCTAAGTTTTATTCATTTATGGATGATTTACGAAAGGTATACTATAAAAATTAAAGGATGGTGTAAGTATGCAAATCATAGAAATCAATAATTTATTTAAAAAATTTGGAAAGTTCACCGCACTTGACGGTGTAAACCTATCTGTTAAGCAGGGAGAGGTTCATGCTTTTCTCGGTCCAAACGGTGCAGGTAAAAGTACAACTATTCGCTGTCTGCTTGGTATATTAAGATGTACATCAGGTACAGTTAAAATATTTGAACAAGATGCGTGGAAGAATTCTGTTGAGCTACACAAGCAAATTGCATTCGTACCGGGCGATGTGAATTTATGGAATAATCTAACAGGTGGAGAAGTTGTAGATTTATTTCTCTCTTTACAAGGTGAGAAAATAGATTTAGAAAAAAGAGATAAATATATGAAATTATTTGA
>JAVBUL010000039.1:0-17580 GCA_031555415.1 Lachnospiraceae bacterium
AAAAAGCCACCATAGTATATAATGGAGAAATCTACAATACTAAAGAGTTAAGAAACCATATAAGTAACTATGATGTTGAAATGAGTTCATCCGGTGATACAGAAACCATTTTAAATGGTTATCTTGTATTTGGAATAGAAATATTTAAGTATCTGAATGGTATTTTTTCGGTTGCCATCTATGACCACACATTTGATGTTTTAATAATAGCCCGAGACCATCTTGGTATAAAACCACTATTTTATACCTTTGATGATAATATATTTGTATTTGGTTCTGAACCAAAGGCACTTTTTGCGTACGGCATTAAACCTGAAGCAGACAAAGACACTTTTAGAGAAATATTTGCCCTAGGTCCGGCCCATACCCCAGGCAATGGTGTTTTTAAAGGCATAAAAGAAGTTTTGCCTGGACATTTTATAGTGTTAGGAAATCGTGATAAAATAGCTGATGCACTTAATATAGATTATCACAATTTAAGCTACAGCTATACTCACGGCTCTTCTATTATGGTTAATACACATTATTGGAAATTAGAGGGACGATTACACACCGATTCATATGAAGCAACTATTAAAAAGATAAAATTCTTAGTGACTGACAGCGTGAAGCGCCAGATGGTTTCAGATGTTCCAATAGGCACTCTGCTTTCTGGCGGACTTGACTCAAGCTTAGTTTCTGCTATATGTAGTAGAGAATTACGAAAAGAAGGAAGGCAACTAAAAACTTTCTCCTTCGACTTTATTGATAACAAAAAGAATTTTAAACCCAATTCGTTCCAATCATCACTTGACAGACCTTATGTTGATATTATGATTGATCATATAAATAGCTCTCATACCTACCTTGAATGTGATAATAATGTTCAAGTCGATAATCTTTTTAAGTCTGTAGATGCAAGGGATATTCCTTGCATGGCTGATGTTGAATCATCACTACTTTACTTTTGTGGTGAAGTTGCACCACTATGTAAGGTAGTTCTTACAGGTGAATGTGCTGATGAAATTTTTGGCGGTTATCCTTGGTTTCACCGCGAGGAGCTATTACAAAAAGAGCATTTTCCTTGGGGATATGACATGGATGCACGCAGCATAATGCTGGATGATGATTTCTTAAAAGATATGGATATTAGAAACTATTCTAAGAAGGCATATGATAAATCCTTAAAGGAAACTCCTTATATAGATGGGGAAAATGCTGTTGAAAGACGTAGACGTGAAATTGCTTGGTTGAACGTCCGCTGGTTTATGATGACCCTCGTAAATCGGATGGATAGAACCAGTATGTACTCTGGTCTTGAGGCACGTGTCCCTTTTGCTGACTATCGTATTTTGGAATATGTCTTTAATATTCCTTGGGAGTATAAATGCCATGAGGGCGTTACAAAAAGTCTACTTGTTGAAATAGGCAAGGACTATCTTCCTCACGAAGTCCTTTTTAGAAAAAAATCTCCATATCCAAAGACCTACGATCCAAAGTACGAAAATATGCTAAAATCTAAGTTATTAGATGTTATGACTGATACTTCCTCTCCAATAAATAGTATTATCGACAAGAAAAAAGCTGTAAAATTTATAACAATGCCTTCTGATTACGGAAAGCCTTGGTACGGACAGCTAATGAGCGGTCCACAAATGATTGCCTATCTGCTTCAGGTAAATTATTGGATGAAAAAATATAATCTATAGAAATTTAAAAAAAGGAGTATTTGCAAATTGATTTAATAGCTTTTTGCAATGCTCCTTTTATACATTAATAGGAAACTCCTTGACTCTGTCCCCAGGACATAGTTTATCATAGTTTATATAGAAGTGTCTTAGAATGAAGGAGGAAACAGATTACATATGAATTTACTTATACGAATGTTACATAAACGTTTGTTTTTGGTATCCATAACAATTGTTTTTACAATTCTCAGTGTCGTTATTTCGTTATTATGGAATTTTGAACTTAGCAAAATTATTAATATAGTCTCTGCGGGAAATATTTTACAGCTTGATATAGTTATAAAGGCTTTTACAATCATCGTTATAATGGCTCTAATTTCATATATAAGCAGTTATATCTCCAGCCTTACATGTGAATATATTTCGCATGATTTGCGTATGGGTTATGCAAGGTATTTTTCCAATTTATCCGTATTTGAAATCGAACAGTTAAATACTGGTGCCGAATTATCAAAACTTCAAAATGAGATTGCTGATGTTTCTACATACATAGATGGAAACCTATTTCAGCTATTTGGGGATTTTATAAGGTTTATATTAACATTTGTATGGCTGCTAATAATAAATCCAAAGCTGACTTTATTGGTAAATCTTCCTGTATTTATGATTTTAATATATATTTTTTATTCAAGTAGAGCTATAAGTAATACCACCAAATCCAGTCAACAAGCCAAAACACAGATGAACAAATATTCAGATACCCTATTATCAATTTTCCCAATAATGCGACTATATGATGCTACTCCTATGGTAATTAGTGGATTTTGTATTGAATTAGATAAATGGAAATTAAAAACCATTCACGCCGAAAGAATACGTGCCAGACTTATGTCATTATCAGGACTTTTGAGCACTATTCCTTTAATTCTTCTTTTCTTTGTCGGTGGAAATATGACCATTAACGGAATAATTACTATCGGTACATTATATATTTTTTTGAATTTATCCGGAAATATCTCCGGTGTAATGATGAACATGCCCGGATATATCTCCTCTTTTAGACAATTCTCTGCTAATATGAGACTCCTTGAACCCAAAATATCAGAATGAAAATATTGCTATCAGAAAGGTATATAAATATGAGCATAATAATAGAAAATTTAACTTTTAAATACGGTGATAAAAAAGTACTTGATAGTATAAAATTATTAATAAAAACAGGAGAAAATGTTGGCATTATTGGTGCAAGTGGTGGAGGTAAAAGTACTCTTTTAAAACTGATTAGCGGTCTTTACGATGTACAAAGTGGTACTATTTCAATTGATAATGCTTCTACATCATTAGAAAGGCGTAAAACAATTGCTATGGTAATGCAAAATGCCATGCTTTTTCCAGCCAGTATACGTGACAATATTACTTGTGGACACAATATAGATGAAAAAATCATAAAGTATGCTTGTGATACAGCTATGTTAACTGACTGGATTTTAACTTTACCTAATGGTTTAAATACCTTTGTTGGTGAACGCGGAGGGAGTGTATCCGGTGGACAGGCACAAAGAATTGCAATTGCCAGAGCTATAGCAAAAAACTCACCTGTCGTTTTACTTGACGAACCCACTTCAGCTCTTGACGGCACTACAGGTACTGCTGTTATAACTGCATTGTTAAATCTAACAAAAGGTAAAACAATTCTTCATATTTCACATCAAATGAATATGCTTACGGAATGCGACCGTATTCTTAAATTAGATGGAGGTAAACTCTATGCTTTATAATATAAGAAAATTATTAAAAATTACTGATTATAGCTTACAATTTATTATTCTACTCATATTAAGAGCTCCTACAGATACTATTTTAACTATAATAAATGCAGAGTTTTTAAGTTATTCATTTAATAAAATTGAAGAAGGTGACGCCCAAAACCTTGGCTTTGCATGTTTCGCTTTCATGGTTGCTAACCTTTGTATATTTTTATATAATGGAGTTATATGGAGTATTTATTCAGCTTTTGTTGTACGCATTGAAGGTAAACTACGGTTTAAGTTATTTGAAACAATTTCAAAGTTTTCGTTTGAAGATATTGAAACTACTTCTCATGGTGATTGGCTTACTCTTTTAAATTCAGATGTCCAAATGCCATTTTCTAAACCTATGCATTTACCTCATGCATTTAATGCTATAGTAAGAATAGTTATATCAGGAGCAATATTATGGCATATTAATAAAAATGTTTTTGGATTAGTTATGTTATTTACCATTCCACACATACTAACAAGTCACATTCTAGTAGCACGTGCCATACCTAAGCTTAATAAACGGTCTATTGAAGCTAATGCACAAAATACAGATAAATTAACATCCCTTATTTTGTGTGCTGATATTAGTACTTTATACGATGCAAATGATTTTTTAATGAATCAATTTGAAAAAAGCAGTTTTGATTTAATGCAGGTTAAAATGAAGATAAAAAAACGTCAAGCTCTTAATGCTGCTATTTCTATTTTACCTTTTGGCTTGGGTGGATATTTAGTTTTACTTATTATCAGCAGTTTTAAGATTACTGATGGTAGTTTTACTTTTGGAGAATTAACAGGAGCGTTCCAATACCGTACAGGCATACTAATTGGAGCGATGATGTTTATAAACTGTCTAATTTCTATACAAGCTAGTATGTCGAGTATAAAGCGAATTAATAAAACTATAGATTTAATGGAGTAATAGTGTGAAAGAAAAATATAATTAAAGAAAGGAAGCCCTATTAAAAGTTTTTTCACACTATAAAGCAAAGCTTTATAAAAATTTTAGGGCAGTTTCGCAAGCAGGCTTGCGAAATGCATGGGTATTAAAATGGATGATTTAATGCGAATAGGTGAGATTGCTGGATTTTTTAATGTTTCAGCAAAGGCTTTAAGAATTTATGAAAAAATGGAAATTATTAAACCTACAAAAGTAGATGAAAAAACTAGATATAGATATTATAGTGCTGACCAAGTAAAACAACTAGATGCTCTGCTTGAACTTAAAGAGCTTGGTTTTTCTTTGTCTGAAATAAAAAAACTGATGGATGGCGGAATGACGAATGATAAATTTATGGAAGCACTCATTCATAAGAAAGCTAAATGGCAGAGTGTTATAGATTCTGCTGAAAATAGAATACAGGCAATTAATAGCATAACTAATAGAATGTCTACCACTGAACCAAAAACTGCCATACATGAACTTACAGAAGATGAACGTGCGTGGTTATTGGTTAAAATGGTTTGTGTGGAAGATTTACGTGCTCAAAGTACACTAAGTGAAGCTATATGGGTCTAAAAGATTCGCATAGCGAACTATAAACAAATTCTTGCTAGAACAATTTTGAGGAGTTTCCTATTAACTGAAAAGCTACAAAGTAAAAATCTCTTATTGTTTTTACTTTGTAGCTCAATTCTTTAATTTGCAAACTTTATACTCATAAATTTATGAATATCATCTCTTATTTCATTTTCAATAATAACCCTAGACACACTATGCTCACTACAACGGCATAAACTGTGTGTAGTACTTCCCTTTTTACATTTTCATCTTGCTTCCAAAACTATCAGGTGCTATTGGAGCAAAATGTATTGGTACTTTATTTTTAAGTTTAATACATCCCTCTCTATCTGTTGTATTACTTTGATAAATTCTTCATCACTCTTTCCGCTTGGGTCCACTAACCCCCAATCTTCGCGATACTTACATGGTAAAAATGGACACTCTACATTACACCCCATTGTAATTACTATATCCACTGGTGGAATGTCTGATAATAACTTTGAATACTGTGTCTTTTCCATATCAATATCATAAATCTTTTTTATTAGTCTTACTGCGTCTTGATTAATCTGTGGTTTTGTTTCTGTTCCAGCAGAATAACATTCAAATACGTCCCCTGCATAATGTCTACATAATGTTTCAGCCATCTGACTTCGACAAGAATTATGAACACAGATAAATGCAACTTTTATCATACTGGCGGTTCCTTCCTTAAATACTTAATGATTTTTCTTAAACCCAACCTTTAACTCGTTACAAAATGGCATCTAAAATCTCTGCTGCATCTCTTACAAATCCTGAACACTTTTTCTGAACCTGCTCTTTTGCAATAGTCATATCTCCATATCGCAAATCAACACCTAAAAGTTCTCGGCAGTTAGTTGTACCATACTTCTCAATAAATCTCTTATCAAATTCTTGTATTAATTCAAATGTCTTTTCCTTTGAATTTGTATCATCTATCTGACTTTTTCCGTATTTCAGGCTAATCACCAGATATGCTCCTGTAACAGCACCGCATGTATGACCTAATCGTGCCATTCCAGCAGCAAATCCACAGGATAATTTTAAAGCAGTTTTCTTATCTAATCCATAATCTTCACACCAAGCTGATAGAATTGCTTGAGAACAATCAAATTCCCCAAAGCATTCCATAACTTTATCTACTTTTGTACTCATTATCAAACCATCCTTTTGTATTATTTGCTATTTTAACTAACATCAGCATAACAGGAACTTCTACTAATACACCGACAATGGTTGCAAGTGCTACTGGAGATGTCGCACCAAAAAGCGAAATTGCTACTGCTACTGCAAGTTCAAAGAAATTAGATGCACCAATCATTCCAGCCGGAGCTGCTATATTATGTGGTAACTTTAAAACCTTGCTTGATATATAAGCAATAAAAAATATTAAAAAAGTTTGCAAGATAAGTGGCACTGCAATCAATATAATATGTAGTGGATTCTCCAAAATAACCTTTCCTTGAAACGAAAAAATAATTATAAGTGTCAACAATAAACCAAAAACCGTTACATTATTAAACTTAGGAATGAATTTTGATACAAAATATTCCTCACCTTTAGTTTTTAACATAAATATCCTTGTAAGTATTCCTCCTGCAAGCGGTATTACCACAAATAATACTACAGAAAGTAATAATGTATCCCATGGTATGGAAACGCCTCCTACTCCAAGCAAAAAGGCTACAATCGGCGTAAATGCAACCAAAATAATTAAATCATTTGTTGCCACCTGTACAACTGTGTATGCTGGGTCACCTTTTGTCAGATGACTCCAAACAAATACCATTGCTGTACATGGTGCCGCTCCGAGCAAAATCGCACCTGCCAAATAATCTTTTGCCAAATCAACAGGAATTAGTCCTTTGAATACTACATAGAAAAATAAACTTGCAATTCCAAACATAGTAAATGGTTTAATAAACCAATTTGTTACCCATGTAATAAATAAACCTTTAGGATTTTTTCCAACATTTTTAATACTGTAAAAATTAACTTTCATCATCATTGGGTAAATCATCAACCATATAAGTATTGCAATAGGAATAGATACCTGTGCATACTCAAACCTTCCTAAAAAATCAGGAATTACAGGAATAAACTTTCCAATCAAAACTCCTATTATCATACAGATAATCACCCACACACTTAAATAGCGTTCAAAAAAGCCAATTCCCTGTTCTTTATTCTTTTCCATAGTTACAAGTTCCTCCTTCACAGATACAATCTTCTTTACTTGTTGTGATAGAACATAGGAAATTTTTAAACTCAGCAACCATACTCTCATTTAGGGAATAGTACATCCACTTTCCTTCTTTTCGTGCTTTTGTCAAACCACAATCACAAAGTATTTTCATATGATGAGATAGCGTTGGTTGTGTAATATTAAATTGCTCTAGTATCTTACATGCACATAACTCACCACAAGAAAGCATATCTACTATCATAATTCTGTTTGCATCAGATAATGCTTTAAATAAACTGGCATGCTCCTTATACTTATTCATAATAATCCTCCTTACATTGATAATCATCTATATGTATTATATGGCAACATATAAATAATTGTCAATATGTATTAAAAATTTGGGATAATATACAACTATAATACCATTGACTCCATAACAAAATTTGTGTATAATTTTGTTATGACAAGGAGGTGTCTTTATGCCAATTATTCGATCAAGTGCTGAACTTCGAAACAATTACAATGAAATATCAAAATTTTGCCATAATTATTCCGAACCTGTTTTTATTACAAAAAACGGACACGGAGATCTTGCTGTTATGAGCATTGAAGCCTATGAAGAACTAAAAAATCGTTTTGAATTATATGGGCAAATAAAAGAAGGAATGGATGATATTACTAATGGCAATATCCGCCCATTCTCTGAGGCAATTTCTTCTATTAGGAGCAAACGTAGTAAATGAGCTATAGTATCTACATCACAGCTACCGCTGAACGTGATATTTTGAAAGCCTCAGATTATATCGAGTTCATCCTAAAAAATCCAAAAGCTGCTGATGACCTACTTTATGAAGCTGAATCACAAATCAACTCACTTGCAGATTTTCCAGAAAAATGCAAACTTGTAGATGATCCTGTTTTAGCTTCTTGGGGCATCCGTTTTATAATTATCAACGGATACCTTGCTTTTTATGTCATCTCAAAAGAAACTAATCAAGTAAAAGTAATTCGTTTCCTTTTCCAAAAAAGTAACTGGAACGCTATTTTACAGCATGGAACATCATAAAAGATTTGATTTTCAACCTATCCCCATAGAATACAATGCTTTATATATCCCATCCATTTTTATAAGTTCCTCATGAGTTCCTGACTCTTCTATTCCATTCTCAGTAAGAACCAAAATAGTCCCTGCATTTCTTATAGTAGATAATCTATGTGCGATAACAAACGTCGTTCTATTCTTTGCAAGTGTTTCAAGTGACTCCTGAACCACCTTTTCACTCTCATTATCAAGCGATGATGTCGCTTCATCAAAAATAAGTATCGGAGGATTCTTTAAAAAAACTCTTGCTATTGATAAACGTTGTTTTTGTCCACCTGATAGCTTTACGCCACGCTGACCTATATTTGTATTATAACCATCCGGCAATTCCATTATAAAATCATGTGCATTAGCACTCTTAGCTGCATTTATTATCTCTTCATCTGTTGCATCAGGTTTTCCATATCTAATATTATCAATAACAGTACCTGCAAATAAATAAACATCCTGTTGCACCACACCAATATTTCTTCTTAATGTATTTAATTTCAAATCCTTAACGTCAATTCCATCAACCTTAATGCAACCCTCAGTTGCCTCATAAAATCTTGGCATAAGACTTAACATAGTCGTCTTTCCTGCTCCAGAAGAACCTACAAGAGCCACATAATCACCTGCTTTAACATCAATATTTACATTCTGTAAAACAAATGGTAAGTCATCTTCATATCTAAAGCTTACATTTTCATAAGTTACATTTCCCTTAACTTCCATATCCTCTATTGTATCCTCTTTATCCTTTATATCAGGCTCAATGCTAAGCATTTCAAGAAAACGCTCATATCCTGTAATTCCATTTTGAAACTGCTCTGTAAAATTAATAAGCTGTCTAACAGGTGCAGTAAAATTATTTATATAAAGTAAAAATGTAATCAAATCAGTACTGCTAAGTGCTCCACCATTCATTAAAAATGCACCAGCCACAATAACAACCACAGTAATAAGAGTTATAAACGAACCTAACCCTGCATGATACTGACCCATACACATATAACTATTTTGCTTACTAACAAGAAAATTCATATTACCTTCATGAAACTTCTTCTGCTCAAAGTCTTCACTTGCAAATGATTTCACTACCCTTATTCCCGATAAATTATCTTCAATTGTCGAATTAATATCTGCAATTTTAGCCCTGTTTCTCTTAAATGCTCTTTTCATTCTCTTATTAAAAATAAAAGCATAAATAAACATAATCGGTACAACCGCAAATGCCGCAAACGCAAGCTTTACATTAATAAATAAAAGTACTATAAATGAACCTAAAAGCTTTATAAGCGAAATAATAACATCCTCTGGACCATGATGTAATAGCTCCGTAATTTCAAATAAATCGTTTGTAATACGTGACATCAATTGTCCAACCTTTTGATTATCATAAAAAGAAAATGAAAGCTTTTGAAAATGTCCAAATATTTCATTTCTCATACTAAACTCAATTTTTGCCCCCATCATATGACCATAATACGAAATAAAAAAATTACTATAACATTCTACCAAAATAAGGCCAACCATAATACTGGCTAAAACCACTATATGATTAACCATAATACTCTTATCTTCATAAATAACCGTACTTGTAATATGTCTAATAATAAGTGGCAATATAAGCGTCACCACTGCACCTAAAAAAGCAAAAAACATATCCGCAAAAAAAATCTTCTTATATGGCCTATAATAAGAAAATAATTTCTTCCACTTATGCTCCGGTGAAACATTATTCTGTTGATAATTTATATCTTTTAATATATTCACTATTAATACCTCTTATTTAATTCCTTGTTCATCTAAAAACTTCATATCCTTTTTATTTAGCTCCACCTTCTCAAACAAATCAGGTCTTCTCTCATATGTCCTTATAAGAGATTGCTCCCTTCTCCATTTTTCAATATTAGCATGATGTCCACTCAAAAGAACCTCCGGTACTCTTCTATCCATAAACACCTCAGGTCTTGAATACTGCGGATACTCCAAAAGATTATCAGAAAAACTCTCCGTCAACGCACTCTCATCATTATTTAAAACACCCTTAATATTCCTTGATATAGAATCAATCATAACCATCGCCGCTAATTCGCCCCCGGTAAGCACATAATCACCAATAGACACATTATCAGTAACAATCATTTCAAGCACTCTCTCATCTATACCTTCATAATGACCACACAAAAAAACAAGCTCTTCTTCCTTCGCAAACTCTTCCGACATCTGCTGGTTAAAAGTCTTCCCCTGTGGTGTCAAATATATAACTCTAGGCTTCTTTCCGCCATTACTTACAATTTTATCTTCAATCTGTTTATAACAATCAAAAACCGGCTGAGCCTGCATAACCATACCAGCTCCGCCACCATACGGATAATCATCTACATGTTTATGCTTATCCTTCGTAAAATCTCTTATATTAACAGCCTCCAAAGACAAATACCCATTTTCAATAGCCTTACCTATAATACTCGTCTTAAGCCCCGCCTCAACCATCTCCGGAAATAACGTCATTACATGATAATTCATCAATCCATCAACCCTTCCAAAATATGTACCTTCATTACCTTCTCTTCAAGATTTATATCCAATACACAATCATCAATCGCCGGCAATAAAAGTTCCTTACCACTTTCCTTAAGTTCAATAACATACACATCATTCGCCCCAGTCTGCATAACATCCACCAACACCCCTATTTCATTATCAAACTCATCAATTACATTCAAATCAATCAAATCCACAATAAAAAATTCCCCTTCCTCCAAAGGCACCGCATTCTCCCTTGTCACAAGCAAATCCATCCCCTTATACTTCTCAATATCATTTATATTATCATACCCTTTAAACTTAAGGATAGTCATCTTCTTAAAATACTTAACCCCCTCAACCTCTAAATTAATATGTTCTTTTCCTGTATCTAAAATCACCTCTTTAAGGCTATCAAACCTAGCCAAATCATCCGTAGTAGAAAAAACCTTCACCTCACCTCTAACCCCATGAGTATTCGCAATAACTCCAACCCTCAATAAATCTTCCATAAAATCTCCTTTCTGTGTTCTTGTGTAAAAATATCAAACTAAGTTTTCACATCCATTCCGCAAACATTCCAATGAACCTAAAAAAGATTTAAAACTGAACTCTGCAAAGAACAATAGATTCGCCCTGCCAACAATAGATTCCCCTTGCAAACTATAGCAATTCTTGCTAAAACTATTTCAAGAAGTTTCCTATTAACTAAACAATACTCCATTATCATTAAAAACTTAGCTTAATATTTTATCAATATACATCACAACTATATTTTATTAAAAATCCTTTATTCACACTTGTCTCCGCCACACAAGCGAGCCAAGTAGTGGCATACCAATCAAGAATGCCAGATTAATTGTGCTATCGCAATGAATCTGGCATTCTTGCAATCTTCGACGCCGGTCGAAGATTTTTTATTGAAGTATATCCACAATGACCTTCTTATCCACCTTAGACGAAGCTGCCTTTACAACAGTACGAATGGCTTTAGCAATACGGCCTTGTTTACCTATCACTTTACCCATATCACCCTCAGCTACTTTAAGCTCTATCACTATGGATTTTTCATTTTCCGTTTCAGTTACAACAACTTCATCTGGAAAATCAACAAGTTCTTTAGCTATAATTTCTACTAATTCTTTCATTATACACCCATACCTTTCCGATGTGAGCTTATAGTCCAGCCTTCTTTAATAACTTAGCAACTGTTTCAGTTGGTTGAGCACCATTAGCTAACCATTTCTTTGCTAATTCTTCGTTTACTGTAATAGCACTTGGCTCAACAGTTGGATCATAAGTACCGATTTCTTCGATGCATTTTCCATCTCTTGGAGATCTTGAATCTGCTACTACTATTCTATAGAAAGGAGCCTTCTTCTGTCCCATTCTTCTTAATCTCATTTTTACTGCCATTGTATTTCACCTCCTTGGTTATTTTAAATATATATGTTAAAACGGTAATTTAAACTTACCCATTTTACCACCACGTTTACCGCCACCCATGAGTCCGCCCATCTGCTTCATCATCTTCTTAGACTGTTCAAACTGCTTTACAAGTCTATTTACTTCAGCAATGTCAACTCCTGCGCCTCTTGCTATTCTGTTCTTTCTTGACGGATTAAGAATAGCCGGATTTGTTCTTTCCTTTGGTGTCATAGAATAAATAATAGCTTCTATTCTACCAAGTGCCTTATCATCCGGAAGTGCCGCACCTTTTAGCTGGCCACCCATTCCCGGAAGCATATTAAGAACATCTGCAATACCGCCCATATTCTTAATTTGTTGCATTGATTCCAAATAATCATCAAATCCAAATTCCGCTTTTTTAAGCTTCTTTTCCATTTCTTTGGCTTTTTCAGCATCTACTGTTGCCTCAGCCTTTTCAATAAGTGTAAGAACATCACCCATGCCAAGAATTCTTGATGCCATTCTATCTGGATAAAACTGCTCCAAATCACCCAACTTCTCGCCTGTACCAATAAATAATATAGGCTTTCCAGTAATGGCTCTAATAGATAAAGCCGCACCACCTCTTGTATCACTATCTAGCTTTGTAATACAAACTCCGTCAATACCAATCTTTTCATCAAATGTTGAAGCTACATTCACTGCTTCCTGACCTGTCATGGCATCTACTACAAGTAGTGTTTGATGTATATCAATGTTCTTTCTTATTTCAACTAACTCATTCATCATGTCTTCGTCAATCTGAAGTCGTCCTGCTGTATCTAAGATAACAACATTTATATCGTTTTTAGCTGCATGCTCAATAGCTGCTTTTGCAATATTTAATGGCTTATTGTTAATACCCATTGAAAATACAGGTACGCCAACCTTTTCCCCATTCACCTTTAACTGTTCTACAGCTGCAGGTCTATATATATCTCCCGCTACAAGTAATGGTTTTCTGCCTTTTGCTTTTAATTTTCCTGCTATCTTTGCTGCTGCGGTTGTCTTACCTGCACCTTGAAGACCCATCATCATAATAACTGTAATTTCATTTGATGGTTTAAGGCTTAGTTCAGTAGTTTCTGAACCCATAAGTGCAACCATTTCTTCATTAACAATCTTTATAACCATCTGTCCCGGCGTAAGGCTTGTCATAACATCCTGCCCAATAGCACGCTCCTGAACACTGTTAATAAACTGCTTAACTACCTTGAAGCTAACATCCGCCTCAAGTAAAGCCATCTTAACTTCTTTAAGGGCTGCCTTAACATCAGCTTCTGTTAATCTTCCCTTGCCTCTTAAGTTTTTAAATATATTTTGTAACTTATCGGATAAGCTTTCAAATGCCACTGCCGATACCTCCTATATACATTGCATTTACAATTCTTCAAGTATATGCTCTGAAATTCTACTTATTTTGTCTATAATCATCTCATTGATATTTATATCATTCTTTTCAGCATTCTTTGTTTCTTTAAATTCTACTGTAAGTTCTTTTATTTCATTCACAAGTTCTTTTGTTCTTATAAACTTATCAACAAGATGTAATTTTTCTTCATAACCTTCTAAAAGTTTATCACATCTTTTAATAAGATCATGTACTCCCTGTCTGCTTATTCCTTGTTCACTTGCTATTTCACTGATACCTATATCATTCAAAGCGTAATCTTCATATACACTTTTTTGATGTTGTGTAAGTAGCTCTCCATAAAAATCATATAATAAAGCTTGCTTTATAATCTTTTCCATATTGTTTAATCTTCTCCATCTAATCTAACACAACTACCTCATGTATAATACATCACTCAAAAAGGTTTGTCAAGTGTTTTTTCTTGACAAACCTTTTTATTATAGAAACTACTTTTCTATTTCTAAAAGCAAAACTTCTCTTGGAATACCCTCTAAACCAGCCTCTGTGTCACATAAAATCATTCTTTTTGCTTCTTGATAACTACTAACCGATACATCATATTTTTCATACTCTACTAATATTTCTTTTCCTATAGAGTTCTCAATATCTACCAATGTACCATCATAATTATAGAAATCATCTGGTGATACACAAAAATAATAAGTTGTGTTTGGTTTTTTCAATGTAATATTATAGTTCTCAGAATCTACACATTTTTCAACTTCTGATAAAGTTCCATTTACATAGTTGCATTCTTTTGTTGTATTGTATTTATCATTAAAAAACTCCAATTCATTTATATTCCCTAAACTATTTCCATACTCCTGTGCAGTACTAGTTAAAAGCTTTTTATCATAGTATACTGTAAGAACTGCAGCACCTATCTGTGCAGGAAATGACTCAAATATTGGTCCATTAAATGATATAGAAACCGGATATTTTCTTCTTGCTATTATTTCTGATAGCAACTCCCAGTTTTCTGGAGGAGCATCATAAACTAATGATTCAATACGATACGATACATCAATTAATGATAAGCTTACATAAAACATATTATTTGTTCTATTTCCTTTATCATCTAATTCTACAACTAAAACACTACCTCTTGGACCCACTTCATACGGATCAAATTGCTTTGTAGCCACTTCATCTATTGTATCGTCTGAATTTTGTTGCACATCATCGTTTGTTTCTGCTGGATAACATGCTACAATTTCTACATCCATATAATTTTCATATGAAACGTATTCTTCATTGTCACCTACCTTAGTTTCAATATCATTCGTTTGATTGCCTGCCGGACTATTTTGTGAATTATTCTTATTACCACTTATAAATATCACCCCAAATAATATTGCTACTCCTGCCGCAATACCTGTCCCTATCTTAAGTAACTTAACATATTTATTTTCCTTACTATTTGAACTAAGTTCATTTGAATTTCTTACAGAATCATTATTAATCACTTCTTTGTTTCTCCCTTCTAAGCTTAATAAACTCACTAAAATTTCATCTTTCTTTTTAAATTCAATCCCTTCAATCGAATTTTTTATATCCTTATCATCCATAAACCTTATCCTCCTTCAATCTACACTCAAGCTCCTGTCTTGCTTTTGCAAGCCACGTCTGAACAGTGCTCTCTTTGCTATTCATAAGCTCTGCTACTTCCTTTACCTTATATCCCTCATAATAGTAAAGATAAACTGCTATTTTATAATTTGTTTTTAGTCCCTTTATTAGTTCTAACAGTTCACTATTTGTAGCATTTACATTTTCTGTAACACTATGATTTTCTATTTCTTCAATTCCCCTACTTTTTGTAAACCATGAACTTTTCAACAAATCCTTACAAGAGTTCTTAGTAACAGTAATAAACCATGCTTTTTCATGCTCTGAATCATTAAAATATACATCTGTATTCATATACTTAATAAAAACATTTTGAACAATATCATTAGCATCCTGTTCATTTTTCATAAATAAATATGCCATTTTGTAAACCCTATCTGCATTTCTCTCATAAGTCTCTGTTATCTCTTTATTCGTACGCAATAAAGACTTTTTCATTTCTTTTCACATCCTCCTTTCCTAAAACACATTAATTATTTTTTCCTCTCACTATATAAACGATTTACCTTTCAAAAATATCCTAATTATCAAAAAATTTTATGGTTATTTTTGTAAACACTATTTTCTTCAAATAAAGACAAGATACAATATAATAGCACTTAAAAGGTATCTCGTCTCACAAACAACTTATTTGTTCTTTTATATATAATTATAATTCTTCCTTCATAATTGAATAAATAATCTGATCATTTACATTTTTAGTATCCTTATTTATCCTTCTAGACCTTAAAATTGTTTCCTTTTTCATACCAGCTTTCTCCATAACTTTACCTGAAGCTGGATTCTCGCTAATGTGTATTGCTTCAACTAATCTAAAACCCACCTCTTTCAACAAATACTCAAGAACCGCTCTCAATGCTTCACTTGCATATCCATTATTCCAATACTTTGAGCCATAACAATATCCTATTTCACAAGTTTCGTCTTTTACCATACACTTAACTGTACTTATACTGCCTATAACCTCTTCTGTTTCTTTTAATTCTACTACCCAGTTAAAAGAAAATGGGCTTTCATATCTTTTTATCCAATCACTAATAATAGATAAAGTTACCTCTTTATTTTCATGAACATCCCATGCTAATGTTCTACTAGTTTCGGCATCACTTCCCCAATTATTATACATACCATCAACATCATCTAATCTAAATTTTCTTAATATCAACCTATCTGTTTCTATTTTCTTCGTTCCTATTTCTTTCAACATATTTATTACCCTCACTTTCTTACTTAAGCTAACTAACTATTAAATTATACCATAAGTTTATATTTTTTTTAAAACAAAATGTGGCATGTCCCCACATGCCACATCTATAAACACATATTTTCATATAGTTCAAGTCTTGCTGAACTATTATTCAAACCCAGCCAACTATCATTCAGCTTTGTTCGAATATATTTCTCCCATTATAATATAAAATGGAGTCGTTTGACTTAATCAAACTCTTTGGACGAACTATTGCTCACGATCCAACAACTCTTGGTAATATTTTGCATAATCAGTTCTTTCTTCTTTCAAAAACTTTATAGCTGTTGATGGATGACTATTAAGTATTCCTGTTAGTAAGTATGGAATATCGTATCCCCATACATTTCCATCAGCTTTCATCTTAATCATATGCTTTTCTACAAAATTCATAATAGGAATTAAGTTATACTTTGGATTTCTAAGGAAACCAAGCAATGATTCCATGTAGCAGTTTCCAGCTCCTCTTCCCATGCCACTAACTGTTGCATCAAGAAGATTTACTCCGTTTTTAAGTGCTTCTATAGTATTTGCAAATGCAAGCTGCTGATTATTATGAGCATGCATACCTACTTTTTTACCTGAAGCTACTGCAACATTTACATATTTATCTGATAATCTTTTAATCTGCTCTGGATAAAATGTTCCAAAACTATCTACAAGATAGATAACATCTGCACCTGAATTTGCAAGTAATCTAAGTCCTTCATCAAGGTCATCATCATTAACCTTTGACACAGCCATAATATTTACTGTTGTTTCATATCCTTTAGCCTTTGCATCTTCAACCATCTCAATAGCCGCTGGAATTTGATGTATGTAACAAGCTGTTCTTACTAAATCAATAACGCTATCTTTTCTATCAATAATATCATTCTTAAAATCAGTTCTTCCAACATCAGTCATAACTGATATTTTAAGTGGTGTATCATTATCACCAACTATAGCCCTAATATCTTCTTCATTACAGAATTTCCATTTTCCAAACTCCTTAACATCAAAAAATTCTTTTGATGCTTTATATCCAAATTCCATATAATCTAC
>JAVBUL010000234.1:0-5991 GCA_031555415.1 Lachnospiraceae bacterium
GAAAGTGTCATTGCATCGGTGTATTCTTGATCTGTGCATTCAAGCTCTGGAACATATGCTTTAATCCATGATAATGGTGTATTCATCTAATCTTCCTACCTTTCTTCTCTATAATTTGAAATCACTAAACTTGTTTCAAGATTCTTAAAACTTAAAACTGTTTCAAGAAACGAACATCGTTTTCATAAAGTAATCTCATATCATCTATTTCATATTTTAATAGTGCAATACGCTCAAGACCTACACCAAATGCAAAGCCTTTGTATTCTTCTGGATCAATATTACTCATTTCCAGAACATTTGGATGAACCATACCACATCCTAAAATTTCAATCCAGCCTGAACCCTTACACATTCTACAGCCTGTTCCTCCACATTTAAAGCAAGTAACATCCATTTCTGCGCTTGGCTCTGTAAATGGGAAATGATGAGGTCTGAATTTAACCTTTGTTTCTTCACCAAACAATTCCTTCGCAAATTGTGCCAATGTTCCTTTTAAATCTGCAAATGTAACATCTTTATCAATTACCAATCCTTCTACCTGATGGAATGATGGTGAATGTGTTGCATCCACTTCGTCCGAACGGAATACTCTTCCCGGAGCAATCATTCTTATAGGAAGCTGTCCTTTTTCCATTTCTCTTACTTGAACAGGTGATGTCTGTGTTCTAAGTACTATTTTTTCATTTATATAAAATGTATCCTGTTCATCTTTTGCAGGATGATTTGCAGGTATATTTAATGCTTCAAAGTTATAATAATCATATTCAACTTCTGGACCTTCAACTACTTCGTAACCCATACCTACGAATATTCTTTGAAGTTCTTCAAGTGCAATAGTATTTGGATGACGATGACCTATGTTTCCCTTTTTTGCAGGCAATGTAACATCAATATCTTCTGATTTTAACTTAGCCTCTCTTATTATTGCACTAAGTTTATTCTTCATTTCCTCTAATTTTTCCTCAATAGCTGCTCTTGTATCATTTACAAGTTGCCCAACCATTGGTCTGTCTTCAGCTGCAACATCCTTCATTCCCTTTAATACTTCTGTTAACTCACCCTTTTTTCCAAGTATCGCAACCTTAATATCATTAAGCTTATCTAAGCTGTCAGATGCTTGAATTTTTGAAATTGCTTCTTCTTTGATTTTTTGTAATCTTTCTTTCATTTTATTATTCCTCCATTTCTAAAAAGTCAAAAAAATCCCTTTGTGCTTATCACACAAAGGGACGAATTATCGCGGTACCACCCAATTTCTTCGAATAATCATCGAAGCTCTCAAAAGCGTAACGTGCCTATACGTCATCTCCTACTTATATTCAAAGATGCGGCTCCTGTGGGAAATTCAATACTTATTTGAACATAAGAAAGCTTTCAGCCGGTGACTTTCTCTCTCTGCAAATTATTATGAAAATAAGTATCTACTATGCACATTCATAGCCTTTATTTTTTAACTTAAAAGAAGTTTAGCATTAAAATTAATCTGTGTCAACTATAAAAATAATGATTTAGTTTCTTATCTTTTAGTGTATACAACTAAGGACCTTTTCTATCTTTTCTTGATTTTCCAATTTAATAGACTCATCAAATGTATACTTATACATCCAACTTTCTTCTCTTATAGTAAACGAACTTATGTGTGGTAAAAAGTACGCATAATCAATATTCTCAACATTCCATATCAGTTTTCCATCCTCAACTGATAAATCTGCTCCTTGTGAACCTTTTACACGGTAGAATTCTTTAGGTTCACCCGTTTGGGAATTACATATCAATAGAAGTGCTGAATAATTATCTCTTACAAGCCTTGTACACTCTTCATCCGATAAATCGAAATCTATTTTATCTACTGCCAAAGAATCACTAATTACAGCATTGGCGCTTACTACTATATTTCCATTAAATTCAATGATTTCATTAATATAATAATCTACATCTGCGCTTTCATAAGTAAATCCTTCTGCCAATGTTCCATCTGAATTTATTTTTACTAACATTTCTTCTGTATCACTAAAACCAACTAAATGTAAAAGATATCCCTCTCCAAGCTTTATAGCATTACATATTCCGTAATCACCAATTTCATGCTTTTTGATGTCTAGCAATTCGCCATTTTTATCATATCTTGATATGCAAAGTTCAGTATCATCTCCTATACTAAAAACCATTATATTATCATCATCAAAAAGTATCTTTTTTATATCCTCATTTTTTTCATAACCATTATGCACTGTATTATCCCATAATACTTCACCATTTATATTAACCATTATAATACGCCCACCATAAAACTCACTTTCTGATGAATGATCTTCACAACCATAAATAATTATCATGTCATCATTTATTTCATAGTCGCTGATTATAATATTATAAATATCTACAGTCCAAGCCCTTTCTCCTTCATTTTTTTTATAAAATATGAATTTTTCAAGTTCTTCGTATCCTTCATCATTTAAAACACGTACTGATTGATAATTATATTCATCTACAGTATGATTTTCACTTTCACTTATTTCGCTTAATTCTTCAATTGATGACTCATCTTGATATATTTCATATCCGTTTACACTATTTGTTATCACATCTGTTGTACTAAAATCTAAAAATTTGCTTGTTTTAATGTCACAGTATACCTTTGTTTCACTATTTTCCGTATCTTTCCCTCCACTTATTAAAATAACTGTCATAACTAACGCTACTGTAAAGAAACAAATACTTCCTATAATCCATACTGTCTTTTTCTTATTCCTTTTTATCATTAGAACACCTCCATTATCTATACTCCCTTACCATACAATATGTTTTTAAAATTTCTTCATCATTTAAGTTTGGAATCTCTATTTCTGCATTGTACTCTTCATAACTATATTTTATGCCAAAATCTTCCCCTAACATAGCATAGCCTATAATCTCGTAACCGGTTGCATAATCAAATTTTTTATATTTCATATTTGTCTTTATTCCATCGTTTTCATAGCTCATCCAATATTAACCATGCCTTTCTGTTTGTCCCAAATCTATATTCACATCACGTTTATATTTATTTATATTCTCTTACACAAAATATTGACTTCAAAAAATCCTCACTTTCTAAGTCTGGCATTTCAGTTGGTTCATTTAAATATTCTCCATAACTAAATCTTATACCATAATATTCACCCAACATAGCATATCCTACAACTTCATAGCCTTTATTATCAAAGACACTTCTATATTTCACATTCATCTTTATCTCATCAACCTCATAGCATATACAATCCGTTAAATCATCTCCAAAACCATTCTGCTCTATTATATTATTTCGAAAAAATTCTTCATCCTCTTCATCTATAGAATAATTGTTTGTCCAACCTATTGACATAAACGTGTTAGTATTAGTATTAGCATAAAAATAATCATACCCAAAATCAACACTTTCTGAATTCTTATAAAATGATGGAAGTACTATCTCATACCATTTATTCTCATGCTGAATCAATATCCCCTCTTTTGAAAAATATGAAAATGCGTTTGTATCAAGTTCATCACATTTTGCACTTACCTTCACAATCAATGGGTTATTTTGAATAACTTCATATTCTTTATAACGTTCCCCCAACAAACTAAATATCTCCTTAGGTTCTATAACTACGGGTTCTTCTGTTGTTTTTGTATCTCTGTTTGAAAGACTCTTTGATTCTCCTTCAAATACCGAAAAGATTCCTGTAATCTCGATTTCATCATTTTTACTATCTTTATTATTAGTACTCTCTTTTTCACAACCACATAAAACCACAAATACTACCAAGCATAATAAAATATTTTTTTTCATTTTAATCCTCCTCGTAAAACACACTACATATTGCTATGTCTATATTAGTACATTTATATTACAATATATATATATTAATGTAAATTATTTTTTACATTAGGTGTATACCATTTGTGTATACTATTTTTAGTTAATAGGAAACTGCCGAGCGAGACTTTTTTAGCAAATAAATTTACTAACTGTCTATATTTGTGGTATAATTCTTTAGTGAAATATATTAGATAAATTATTAATCGAAGTGGAGAATTTAATTATGATGTTATTTATGCCAACAATAGTTTATAGTGAAGATAATTGTGTTGCTAATCATAGCAATGAACTTGGAATGATGGGTAAAAAAGCTCTTATTGTTACCGGAAAACGTTCTTCAAAAGAAAATGGTTCATTAAAAGATGTAGAAACTGCTTTAGGAGCCAAAAATGTAGATTATGTAATATTTAATGATATTGAAGAAAACCCTTCAGTCGAAACAGTTATGAATGCCCGAGATTTTGGAATTAAGGAAGGTGTTGACTTCGTTATTGGTATCGGTGGTGGTTCTCCACTTGATGCAGCTAAAGCTATTGCTTTGATGATTGCCAATCCGGATAAAAACGAGGATATTTTATATGATAGCACACCACTTGTACACCTTCCTGTTGCTTGTATTCCAACTACTTGTGGTACAGGCTCTGAGGTTACACCTTATTCTATCCTTACTTTACATTCTCAACGCACAAAAAAGAGTATAAGCCATAAGATATATCCGATTGTAGCTTTTATTGATGGAAAATATCTAAAGACTGCTTCTAAATCTTGTATTATCAATACTGCAGTAGATGCGTTGTCACATATGATTGAAAGTTATTTAAATACAAATTCAAATGAATTAAATAGATTCTATAGCCGTGAAGGTCTTATTCTTTGGGGACAGTTAAAACATTCATTAAAAAATTACACTCTTTTTGATAATGATTATTTTAAACTTATGCATGCTTCTATGGTTGCAGGAATGGCGATTGCACACACAGGAACTTCATTACCACATGGACTTAGTTATCCTGTAACATATGAATTAAACGTTCCTCATGGAAAAGCTGTAGGTATATTCTTAGGTGGTTATGTAGAAACTTATAAAGATAAAAAAACTTCAAAAGAAGTTTTAGACTTACTTGGTTTTAGTAGTTATCAGGAATTTAGGACTTATTTAAAAGAGCTTCTTGGACCTATTGAAATAAGCAAAGAACTTATGGATATAAATGCTGATGGTATTTTATCAAATGTAGCTAAACTAAAGAATTATCCTTTTGAAATCACAAAAGATGAGCTTATAAATATGTTGAATTAGAAAGGAAACCCTTATGAATGCTTTTCTAAAGAAATGCTATCTACAAATTAAAGGTTTTACAAAACAATTATCGGATGACCATGTAAATGCTTATGCCGCACAGTCCTCATTTTTTATTATTATATCAATGTTTCCTTTGGTTATGCTTATATTTTATCTTATAAAATATACTCCTATAACAAAAGATTTTTTAATATCATGGACCGAAAAGGCTATGCCTACAACACTGGAGCCTCTTGCAAATACAATTATCAATGAAATGTTTGAAAAGACAAACGGTACTATACTTTCATTAACTGCTATCTTTGCATTGTGGTCAGCTTCAAAAGGTATACTAGCTATTATACGAGGACTTAATAATATATTTAAGATAAAAGAACATCGCGGTTATTTTCGCTTAAGACTTGTATCATCAATATACACCTTTATTTTTGTTATATGTATTGTTTTGTCACTTGTCATGATGGTTTACGGAAACCTTTTACTTAAGTTTTTTGACAGACACATGCCATTACTTTTTGAACTAGCTAAATGGATAATTGACATGCGATGGCTTTATTTACCTATAATACTAACACTATTATTTATCGGACTATACAAATTAGTTCAAAACAGTAATTACTCTACTTTAGGTCATCTTCCCGGAGCTGTTTTCTCTGCTTTTGGATGGTATATATTTTCATTTTTCTATTCAATATATATAGATAATTTTGCCGGACAATCCTATGCTTACGGAAGTCTTACCACTGTGGTTCTTATGATGTTATGGATTTATGTTTGTATCTATATACTTTTTATCGGTGCTGAAATAAACATATATTTTAGAAAAAGTCTTATTATGTTGCGA
>JAVBUL010000121.1:0-8867 GCA_031555415.1 Lachnospiraceae bacterium
GAACATTAATAGCAAGTTCAGATGAACCAATTAGCCTAAATACAAATTTAAAAGATTATGGAGCTCTAGAAGTTAATCTGACAGCCGGTAATATATATTATTTATGTATAGTGAGATATAATTTTGTAACAGAAAATGGTATAAGGCGAAGGGTAAGTGGAGAGTTGACTACAGGTATAGATTGTCAAATGGCAGTATATAAAAAGGGAGAGTTATCATCAGGTAATATTTTTTCCTATAATTATATTAAAGACTATATAAAGGAGGAGGATAGCAACCCCAATTATAATTGTTTTGCATATGTATTAAATTCGCAAACTTATATGTGGCCGTTACCAGAAAATAGAGATCCTACTCTAAGGGAATTAGATGCATGTTTGGCTAATTTGGGATATGTAAGATCTAGTTATACAGCTAATTGTATTGTGGCATATGGAAAGCCAAGCACTGATGAAACAAGAGATAAAAGTTTAGATAAAGTATCACATTTTGCAAAGGTCACAAATGGAAAGGTTACTGCAAAATGTGGAAAGCAGGAAGTGTTTAGACATAGCAGTTATGATGCATATTATGCAGGGGGACAATATGGAGTTCCAAAAGCGTTTTATGTAAAAAAAACTAGCACAAATATTAAGGCAGTAAGTGGTCTATTTAGTGAAAATATTTTGAAGCTAGATTCTAAACAGGATAAAATGGATACTAATGTTTTTGAAAATCTTGATTATAGTTATAAGTGTATGGTTTATGATATTATAAATAGCTTGGAACTAAAGGATAATATATATTCGTATTTTGATAGACCAGAAGATAATTGGGAAGAGTATATGAAATTAAGCAAGCTAGGATTAGAGGCTATTCCATATATGTTATGCTATGTAAAAGAATCGGAGAATAATGGTGAAATTGAGGGATTTATCGTATCGTGTGCTAATTATATGCTGGGATTTGATGAAATGAAAGGTAGTTTTACAGAAAATGGAGAATTTTGTGACGAAGTACTTGCATATACACCAAAATGGTATGCACGACAATTGTGGAAGTATGTTGGATTGGAATAATAAAAATAGTTTTTAACACTTTTATTTTATGATATAAAGGAAAGGGTGATTATATGGTAAAGAAAGTAAAATTTATTATATTGGGAATTATTGCTTTAAGTGTAATTTTAGTATTTTTTTTAATTATAATAGAAAAAAATGATTCAAATAGTGAAAATGATGATGTTTATATAGATGGTCCGATAGTTGAAAGTATGCCTACAGAAAAGCTGGTTATACCATTAACTCAATATGATGATATAATGTCTATGCCACCAGGAATATTGCTTGATTATTATGATGGGTGGGAGAAATTACAAATTGAAATGGTACGAGGTGAACTGCGGTTAGGTAAAGTGGAGGGATTAGGAAAAACTTACAATATTATTGGAAATAAATATGAAATAAATAAAGATAACCCAGAAGAGATTTTTTTGATCAGTAGTATAGACTGGAATGAAACTGATGAAGGTGAAGGGATATCTTACGCATATATTACTTTTTTAGAAGATGAACATATAGTAGCTCAATCTTTTGTAATAATAAGAGAGGATATGGAAATTGTAATGAAGGAGACATATGAGTGGTATACTAGAACTTATTATGCTACACCTATAAAAGAGGTAAAATATGAAAAAATAGATGGAAAATATCAAAATGTCACTAAAGAATATGCAGATGCTTGGTTTAATAGTAATATGGAAGAATATGAAATAAAGAAGGCAGTAGAAACAACACCAGAAAAAAGTCGATTCAAAATAATTGAAGATTATAGTACAGAGTATAAAAAAACTGTAAATGATGATGAAGTATATGAGTTGAAGGGGATAGGCATAGAATATGAAATTGAAAATGATAGACAGTATGTAGAAGCAGTAACAGATAATGGTGAGGTTGCGGTATGGAAAGAAGATAATTTAAGAATAAGTACAAATCAAAAAGTAGAACGATTATCAGGAACATCAATGATATGTTGGTTGGACTCAGAGAATTTAGAAAAAGATAAATATAATGATCGTGTAGCATATCTTAAGTTGGCATACAGAGAAAATCTTAAAGTTTTGGGATTGGCATTAATTAAGATAGAATATAAAGATGATACAAAAACATCGTATACTACCCAAATAAAAGAAGTGACATATGAGCTGCTTGATGGAAGAAGTCAATATATTTCTGACACTACAAAAGAAGCTTGGTTTGAAAGAGCTATTAGCAAATTTGAACAGGAAGAAACACCATAGAAATATAAATGTAAACATAGTAAACAATTTAAAGTAATCACTTGACAGAATAAATACTAAATGCTAGAATAAATCCTAATTGAAAGACTTTGAAAGGAACTAGTATAATATAATACTTATTTAGAGAGAAGATGGCTGGTGAAAATCTTTTAACGTATATATTAGAACCTATCCTGGAGTTGAATTCGAAAGAAGTTCCGGCTAATCCACCGTTAGAAGGATATGAGGAAAAGAGAAATCTTTTTGAAATTAGGTGGTACCGCGTTAATACGCCCTAAGCTTAGGCTTGGGGCTTTTTATGTTGGAAAGAGATATATTAAATAGTCAAAAAGGAGATAAAAACAACAATGAAATTAGACAAATTAGTAGGCGAAAGATTTAAAGAAAAACCATCAGACTGCGTAGTGGATAGTCATGCACTTATGGTAAGAGGAGGCTACATGAAAAATGTAGCAAATGGTATATTCTCACAATACATGCCTCTTAAAAGAGTGTGTAAGAAGATTGAGAATATAATAAGAGAAGAAATGGATAAGATTGATGGTCAGGAAGTATTATTTCCTGTTGTATTACCAGCTACTTTATGGGAAGAGTCAGGCAGATATGAATCAGTAGGAAGTGAATTACTTAGATTTTCAGATAGAAATAACAGCAAGATGCTTCTTGGTATGACTCATGAAGAGGCAGCAGTTCATCTTGTAAGAGATTATGCAAACAGCTATACAAAATATCCATTCATGGTATATCAAATGCAGACTAAATTCCGTGATGAAGGAAGACCACGTGCAGGATTAATTCGTGTTCGTGAGTTTACTATGAAGGATGCATATTCATTCCATACATCACAAGAGGATTTAGAAGAATATTACAAGGTGTGTTATGATGCATATTTTAAAATCTTTGAAAGAGCAGGTATCCCAGAAGTAGTTGCCGTAGCTTCTGATTCAGGTATGATGGGAGGAAGCTTGTCGCATGAATATATGCTTCTTACACCAATTGGAGAAGATTCTATTGCTATATGTACAGAATGCGATTATAAGGCAAATCTGGAAGCGGCAGAATGCATAATTGAAGATAATTATTCAGATACAGTAAGTGAACTTACAAAGGTGAGTACGCCTAATATGCAGACGATAGAAGAGGTTTGCGGTTTCTTAAACTCATCTTCGGATAAATCATGTAAAGCAGTTGTATATCAGAAAAATGCTGATGATGAATATGTTATTATATTTATACGTGGTGATTTAGATGTCAATGAAACAAAGATAACAAACTATATAGGAGCAGAAATTCATCCGGCAGTTATTACAGATGATTGTGGTATTGTGGCAGGATTTATAGGTCCAGTAGACATAAAGGTGGCTGGAAATGCGACTATTATCTACGATAATTCATTAAAAGGAACAAATAATCTCATATGCGGAGCAAATGAAAAAGATTATCATATGACAGGATTTAATATTGCACGTGATATAGAAAACGTAGAATTTGTAGATGTAGCAAAGATTACAGATGGTGGAATTTGCCCATGTTGCGGAAAGAAATCAATCACTATTTCAAGGGGAATTGAAGTAGGTAATATATTCCAGCTTGGAACAAAGTATACAAAGTCAATGAATATGCAGTATCTTGATAAGGATGGTAAGTCACAATATCCTATAATGGGCTGTTATGGTATAGGAGTGGGACGTTTAGCGGCATCAGTATGTGAGTCACATCACGATGATTACGGTCCTATATGGCCTATGTCGATTGCTCCTTGGCAGGTTCAGCTTTGTTGTTTGCGTTCGGATGATGAAGCAGCTAAGGCGCTTGCAGATAATCTTTACAATGAGATGCAATCAGAAGGAATAGAAGTAATATATGATGATAGAAAAGTAAGACCGGGTGTAATGTTCTCAGATGCAGACCTTTTAGGTGTGCCTGTAAGAGTTATTGTAAGTCCTAGAAATATGGAAGAATCTGTAGTTGAACTTGTAACAAGAGATAAGTCGGTTCAGGAAAAGGTTGCAATTGATAATGTTATCGAGACTGTAAAAGACCTTATATGTAAATTATTGGCTTAAAATAAAGATGATGAAAAACCTGTTATAGGATCTTTTGAAAGATTCTATGGCAGGTTTTTAAGTCGTCCGGTTGTAAACTCAGCCCAACTATAATTATTCATATATTCTCCACGATAGAGATTAATGGAAGAAGGTTCTCCGTTTTCATAACTGTAAAAGTCACAGGAAAACTTGGATGGGTCTACAGCATATGAGTTACGTTTTTTTATAATAATATTACCAGAATTTACTTTTTCCAGTGAATGTATCATTTCAGAGATAATTATGTGTATATATGACTGAATGCTTCTAGTATAACGCTTGTCTTCCAATAAAACAGAAGCAAGTTCTTTTTTTGTGACACTTGCACCTTTTCTATCAATTAAATAAGCTAATGCCTCTTTGGACTTTAATCGTTTGAAGTTCACCGGAGTTTCATTCATGTAAACCTCAAAATTGCCAAAGCATTGAATATGAAGACCTTTAAAAGATAATTTGACAGGATGTCGTAAGTTTTCAAGCTCAGTTACTATTCTTTCAGGATTAATAGGTTTCATAACATAACCAGATGCAAGCATATCAAAGGCATCCATCATGTAATCACTGTATCCTGTTACAAAAATAATATTAACAAGAGGATTAATGCTCTTTAACTTTTTTGCCAGAAAAAGGCCGCTTATTTCAATCATTTGTATATCTAAAAAGGCCACATCTATCTTATTTTTTTGTGCATATTCTAAAGCATCATTTGCTGAAAGAAAGCAAGTTACATTAGCATCATTTTTAGCGCTATTAATTGCTTGTTCCAATGTCCATAATGCAGAACGTTCATCATCTACTGCTATTATATTCATTTAAATGCCCCCTTTTGGAATTTTTATTATAGCTGTTGTTCCTATATTTGGCTCGCTACTAATTATAAGTTGACCATTACACATGGTGGTAAGGCGAGTTCGTACATTTGTGATACCGATGTGACTTCTACCATCATCTAAAGGTATATTCGGATCAAATCCTATACCGTCATCTGAAATACTAATTAAAAATTCAGAATCTGTTTCGTCAGTTTTTATTGTAATTGTCCCTCCGGTTCTCTTTTTTGTTATACCATATTTTACGGAATTTTCAACAATAGGTTGGAGCGTTAATGGAGGTAACATAAATTCATCTACTTTTATATCGTACACTATATTTAAACGTTCTTCAAAACGTAATTTTTCCAACCATAGATATTTGCGAGTATGCTCAAGTTCTTTTTCAAAAGGAATTACAGTTTTTTTAGTAAGTGAATCCATATTGGTTCTCAGATATTCAGCAAATGTGATAACTGCTTTATGTGCAGTAGGGTTGTTATAGCATAGTTCATCAATTGCGGTCAATGTATTATATAAAAAGTGCGGCTGAATCTGACTAAACATAATAGAGATTTGACTCTGAATCAATTCATTTTCCTGTTCCTTTAATTTTAATTTTAAGCCAATTTGATTGTTTATATAAATTAGAAATAATGTTAGTGAACTTCCTATATATGAAATCCATAAATCTGGATAAATAATTTCAATAATATAACATATGAAAGGAGTAATAGGATAAAGTAAAAGTGTAATCCATTCACGTGTATTGAGTATTTTTTTGTATTGTATTGCAAGAATGGCAACAGCTAATATTGCTATTGTAGGAAATAAGTGTGACAACCAAAATAAATCACCCTTGTGGTATATATTGAACTCATCTATATAAGCATATAATTTATTAACATATGCAAAAGTTGAAAGAAGAATATCAGAGATACCGCAAAATACTATGAATGATAATATATTGAGGTTAAATCTTGTTTTAAAAGGTAAGTATGCATGTAGATATAATCCTAAAATAATTAGTTGTAATCCTTGAAATACATAGACTGCATAATCAACGATATATATTAAGGTACTAACATTGTTAGCAGGCGATTTCAGGATATAGAAAATAGAAATATCTCCAAATATAGTAAATGTTTGGAGAAGAACAAGGAGAAAAAACCTGCGGAAAACACGTTCTTTTAAGTTTCCTCCGAGTATAGTGGCACTTAATAACATAAAACTTGCAACTAAAGAACCGATATATGATGAAAAAGAAAATAATTCTGTTGTATTCATGTGAAATGTCTCCCTTTTGTATGCGTTAACTGTTATGTATAATATTATTACCCTTTTTAGTATAAAATACAATGACAATCAAAAGACAGTCAAATTTTAAAATCAAATAAAAAAACTATTAAGTCGCAGATGAAAATAGGATTAGTTTTAAAAGAAAGTTATTGACTTTACAAAATGAAAATGATATAATGACAAAGCGTTAAGCGGATGTGGCGGAACTGGCAGACGCGCTAGACTTAGGATCTAGTGGGAGACCGTGCAGGTTCGATTCCTGTCATCCGCATTAAATGTTGAAACTTGTCGAAAAGCTAAAATTGCTTTACGGCAGGTTTTTTTAGTTAAAAAATTGAAAAGGCTACTATTTCCATATTTTTTGTAAGAGTTGACAAATTCCTTAAATATTAGTATATTAGTAATATCTTAAATAGTGATAAGGAGATGTCATATGTCAAGTAAAAAGAAAAAGGCTTATGTCGGTAAAGAATGCGTGGCATGCGGATGCTGCGAAAAGTATTGCCCTTTTGGTGCAATTTTGGTATATAAAGGTTTATATGCCACAGTAAATGATAAATGTATCGGATGTGGGAAGTGTGCGAAAGCATGTCCTGCAGGAGTTATTGAAGTTATAGCTAAGGAGGAAGAGGCAGTATGAAAAAGCATTGGTATGATTACTTGTGGATATTCTCAGTGGTTTATTTGTTCCTTGGTTTTTTTAATATTCTGTTCGCTTGGCTTGGATTAATTTGTTTTATTACGCCACTGCTTATCTCTATTATTGGAGGAAGTAAGTTATATTGCAAAAAATATTGTGGACGTGGTCAGTTGTTTGAGTTGTTGGGCGGCAAACTTGGTTTGTCCAGAAAGAAGACTCCCCTTAAGTTTTTGAGGTCAAAGTGGTTCAGATATGGATTCTTAACCTTTTTTATGGGTATGTTTCTACTTATGATTTATAATACATATCTTGTATTTGCAGGTGCATCATTAAAAGAAGCAGTTACATTACTGTGGGTATTTAAACTTCCATGGCAATGGACAAATACAAGTTTTGTTACACCGGGTATAGCACAATTTGCTTTCGGATTCTACGGAGTAATGCTAACTTCCACGGTGCTTGGACTTATAACCATGGTTTTATTTAAGCCTCGTTCATGGTGTGTTTATTGCCCAATGGGAACAATGACACAAGGTATATGTATATTTAAAAATAGAAAAGGATAATCTAGATGAAAGAAAGAGCAAAACAAATCGCAGAACTTCTCAAAGTGTTGGCTAATGAAAATCGTTTGATGATTTTTTGTGCTTTGATGAAAGAACCTATGACTGTTAGTCAAATTGCAACATATGTGCCTAATATCACACAGTCTGCATTATCGCAGCATTTGTCACTTTTGAAAGCTCATGGTATATTGGATTTTCAAAAGACAGGCTTAAACATAACATACTCTATTGCTGACCACAGAGTAGAGGAAATCATCCATGTTCTCAAAAAGTATTATTGTGACTAAAGTCAAGAAAGGTATTGATATGGAGAATAAGAAAGTAGAAGTTTGTGCTAACTGTTCTGGTTTTGATGTGAAGGAATTAAAGAATGTAGAAAAAGCAAAGATTGGTTGCATTGGAAAATGTTCAAAGAAATGTCCTGAGTTAAATGGTAAAATATATGGTTTTTTAAATGGTGAATTTACGGTATGTGATACCAAGGAAGAATTTTTTTATAAAATTAAAGAGCTAAGTTCTTATGTAGAAACCAGCAACATGAATCCATTGGTTGATGCGTTTTTAGAGCTTACAAAAATGTGGGTTGATGAGTTTAAGTTGTTGAGAAAAATTGTTCTTGATTGTGGTTTAATAGAAGAACTTAAATGGGGGCAGCCATGTTATACGTATGATGGTGGTAATGTTCTTATATTGGGAGGCTTTAAGGAATACATCGCGCTTTCATTTTTTAAAGGTGCTTTATTAAAAGATTCAGAAAATATTCTAGTACAACAAACGGAGAATGTGCAGGCAAGCCGCCAACTCAGGTTTATTGGCACAGATAAAATTAAACATTTAGAGACTACCATAAAGGCATATATCCTTGAAGCTGTTCAAATTGAGAAAGCTGGGTTAAAAGTGCCAGTGGAAAAGAAACAAGAACTTGAAATCCCAGAAGAATTACAGATTAAATTTGATGAAAGTACTATTTTTAAAGAGGCATTTTATGCTCTGACTCCGGGGCGACAAAGAGGTTATCTGTTTCATTTTAATGGGGCTAAGCAATCTAAAACTCGCGAGGCGAGGATCGAAAAATTTATGCTGAAGATTTTAGAAGGAAAGGGATTAGATGATTAATAAATTAATTGATATCAAAATACAAAAATTGAAACCAGAATTAGCAGAAGACTATGTACATTTTTTTGATGT
>JAVBUL010000245.1:0-4703 GCA_031555415.1 Lachnospiraceae bacterium
CTTCACGTTCGTGGTATCCTAGCATAACTAGCGCTCTGAGTATAAGTGGAGCAGCGCAGCCGGCTAGTCCATCTTTATCTTGATGTAGATTGTTTACTATAAAATCAACATATCTGTCTATACGCTCATCTTTTTCTAAACCATATTCAGCAAAAACAGTTAAGTATCTTAAAGAGGTAAAGTTACCATAATTATTATCCCATAAACCAAATTCATTTTGTTTTTTCATAATATTAATCATTGATTTATGATTCCAGATTGAGTCATATATTTTTTTATCAATATTATCTTTAGGTGTATTGTAAATTTCGGTTAATGTACGATATTTTATCATAGGGTTTTCATCTTCAATCAGCCAATTCATTGTTTTGTTCATAATGTAACACTGCATTTCATAAGTTTTCTTACGAAATTCCTTTCCTCTAATTTAAAATATCGTATCACAAATAATATGACAACAGTGTGTCTTATTATAACTTATGATTTAAAACTCAGTTAATTCAGTGAAGTTAACATTATCTTTGGTTGAAATACCACCATATAATTTGTCATTAAATCTTCCTTGCTCTAAAAAATGCAAATACATATATTTTGCAGAATGAGGCATTTTAAGTTTTTTAGCTTCGTCTAATGAAAAACAGCATAGGTTTCCTTCGTTGCTAGTTATTGTGTTTTTATATTCTTTTAATTCTGCAAAGAAATAATAATTTTGTCTAATCTCTTCATCTTTTAAGCGTAGTGTTATATATCTTAATCTTAACATATTAATATCATTTTCGGTTAGTCCAGTCTCTTCTTTTAACTCACGTAAAACACATGCTTTAGCATCATTTAATTCATCGTGCTCAAAATGTCCTCCAGCTGTACCAATATACATTTCATTTGAGATTTTTGAGCCTATTCTATATAAAAGTAGTATTTTATTTTCGTAAGTTAAGTATATTGATGTCATATTTCTTAGTTTTGCAGTCATATTTATATCTCCATTTATTTCTCGTACTGTGATAAATTCATTATAACAAAGTCCAGTATTAAAATCAATTTCTGATTTATTCAAACAGAATAAATTTATTGATTAGCATGAGAAGACATGTTATCATTATTACGAAAAGTAAAAAAGTGTAAAGGAGGATGTGCTAATGTCAAATAATGTTATTGCAAAAATGCTTAGAGGTATGGGTATTGCGATTATTATATTAGGCTTTTTTGCTTATGCTATTATAGGTATAGAAGTAGAAGATATGGTTGTTTTTATAAGTGGAACTGGTATAAGCATTATTGCAGGTATGATTATTATTGGGTTTAGTGAAATAATTGACCTTTTACAAAAAAATTTAAATAAACAAACTAAAATTGCAAAAAAAAGTGAAGAAAGTTCAAAAGGTATTATGGATAAGGCAAATATTAATCTTTAATATTAAAAAACAGAGCACACAGGATAAATCCTATGTACTCTGTTTTTTAATGGAGCTGACGGGATTTGAACCCGTGTCCAAGAACCAATTCCCCGTTCTTCTACTATCATAGTCACTTATTTGACATTCCCTCCATTAAGCGAGAAGTAACACTCTCTTAACTTTAGTAGCTTCATAATACGCCCATATACTCAAAGCTTTGTATAAGTCGTTTCCTACATAGTCGATGCCTTATCTAAAACTGTAGGTGGAATTAGTAAGACAACTGCCATTAGGCAGCGATTGCTAAATTTTCTTCAGCGTTTAAATTTATTTTTGCCATTTGACGCATCGCATGCGGATAGCTTCACCGGCTGCATAATCCCTGTCGAAACCAGTACAACCCCTGGTTTGGAGTAAAAATAAAAAAATACTCATGATTATTACAAGCTGATTTTGTTAGCAAATACTAGTTTATAGCAATTATATGCTGTTGTCAAGGCATTTACTAAAATATTATTTACATTTTTTGGTAAAAAATAACATTTGAAAATTTTGTGAAAAATTATTATATTAGTAGAAAGTTAAAGAAAAATCTGATATTATGAAAATATAGAAAAAGAATTTGAAAGATGATGGGTAATATTATGAGTGAAAAAAGATATATAATAGATGGCTTTGATTTCGGTTCAATAGCAGAGGCAGAGTTAGCTAAAAACGAACTTAATGGTATAAAGTATCTAAAAGAAAGAACAGACTTTAAAAATGCTAAAAACGTTTTAAATGTTTATAATAGAGTGGTGGACAAGCAGTTGTTTAAAACACCTATAGGCTATAAATTTTTAAAAGAAATGCAAGATATCCTCTATCAAAGTAGTGAGATAAAAGATGATGAAATAGTTGCTATTCCTGTTTTAAGTGAAAAGAAGGGAAAAACTAAAGAAAAAAGGTCAAAGAAAACAAAACCTCTAATCCTTTCTAAAGAAGATGTGAAATTTAAAAATAGATTTACTAATAGCGTAATAATAAATATTTTACTAATAGTTCTTTTGGTGATTTTTATTATTATATCTAGTAATAGTAATAATACTAATATTCTAAATTATGAAAATAGATTAAACAGAGAATATATTGAAAAGGAAAATGATTTGGCAAAATGGCAGCAAGAATTAACTGATAAAGAAAAAGACTTGAGATTGTTGGAAGAAAAACTAAGTGGTGAATAGGACGGAGGCTAAAAATGGATTTTAAAATATTGGTAGTTGATGATGAGCCGAGAATAAGAATGATAGTAAAAGATTTTCTTATAAAAGAAAAATATAGTGTCTGTGAAGCATCTAACGGAGAAGAAGCTTTGGAGATGTTCTTTGATGATAAAAAAATTTCATGAATAATTCTTGATGTTATGATGCCTAAAATGTCTGGATGGGAAGTATGTAAGGAAATTAGAAAGCATTCAAAGGTTCCAATTATTATGCTTACAGCAAAATCAGAAGAACAAGATGAATTGTTAGGCTTTGAGTTAGGGGTAGATGAGTATGTTTCAAAACCATTTAGTCCAAAGATTTTAGTGGCAAGAGTAAATGCAATACTAAGACGAATAAATAAGGCTGATGAAGAGGGGATTATTTATGCAGGTACCATTACTGTGAATAAGATAGCTCATACAGTTACGGTTGGTGGAAATATGATTGACTTAAGTTATAAAGAGTTTGAGTTACTTGTATATTTTATTGAAAATAAAGGAATTGCATTATCAAGAGAACAAATTCTAAATAATGTATGGAACTACGATTATTTTGGTGATGCACGAACTATTGATACACATGTAAAGAAACTTAGAGCAAAGCTAACAAAGGATGCCGATTATATAAAAACAATATGGGGCATGGGATATAAATTCGAGGTAAAATAAAGCAGTACGGAGGCTTAATTTGAGAAAATCAATAAGGTTTAAGATGGCGATAATATTAGTTATATTGACATCAGTTGCAGTAGTTGCAAACTGGTTTATTAATGCAATGTTTTTAGAGGACTATTATGTGTATAGCAAGCAAGAAGACCTAATTGAAACTTATGAATATATTTCAGAAACAATTTTGTCAGGATATAGATTATCAAATGAAGAATATAGAAATATGGTTACAAAATGCGAAGAAAAAAGTATTTCAGCAATTGTAATCGAGGCAAGCGGTCCGAAGTTTACAGCAGGATATAGTGGTTCAGGCGACAGATTACTAGACCGTTTATATGAATTACTATTTAATCCTGATGTTCAAACAGGTGAATTACTACAAAAACAAGGTAGTTACGAACTGCAAAAGGTTTGGGATAGCTCAAATGACACCAATTATTTAGAAATTTGGGGTAGTTTAGATTCGGGAGATCTTTTTATGTTAAGGACTTCTTTAGCAAGCATAAAGGGTATAGTAAATCTTTCTAATAAGTTGTATATATATGTAGGAAGTAGTGTAATAATACTTAGTGGCTTTATTATGATGATTGTTTCTATAAATGTTACCAGAAGAATTAAGATACTTACTAATATTTCTAATGAGATGATAAAAATCAATTTTTCAGCAAAGTACAAGGAACGTGGCAATGATGAGATTTCACAGCTTGGAAAAAATATGAATACTCTTTCGAAAACATTAGAAGGTACGATTTCTGAACTAAAATCAGCTAATATAAAGCTACAAAGAGATATAGAACAAAAAACAGAAATAGATGAGATGAGAAAAGAGTTTTTGTCAAATGTTTCGCATGAACTAAAAACACCAATAGCAATTATACAAGGGTATGCAGAGGGGCTTAAAGAAGGCGTTAATGATAACGAAGAGAGTAAAGACTTTTATTGTGAAGTAATTATAGACGAAGCTCAAAAGATGAATAAAATGGTTAAAAATTTACTTACACTTAATCAAATAGAGTTTGGAAATAGACAAGTCGAGATGGAAAGATTTGATATTGTAATGGTAATTGATCAATTACTAAATAAAATGGAAATGATACTTGAGGAAAAAAATGTAACAGTTATACTTAATAATAAGGAAGAAGTTTTTGTATGGGCAGATGAATTTCAAATTGAACAAGTAATTACAAACTATTTGAATAATGCAATAAATCATTTGGATTATAATAATATTATAAAGATTGATATCGAAGATAGGAATAATGTAATTAGGTGTAAAGTGTTTAATACTGGAAATAATATTCCGGAAGAAGAACTTGAGAATATTTGGGTTAAATTTTACAAAGTTGATAAAGCAAGAACTAGAGAATATGGAGTAAGCGGAATTGGCTTATCGA
>JAVBUL010000257.1:0-12704 GCA_031555415.1 Lachnospiraceae bacterium
ACATTGCAAGAATTGCTATAGATTCAGTTAAAGTCGAATCTATAGCAATTCTTGATTGGCATAACACCACTTGATTACTTAGTTACTGATTTTTTAGTTTTACTTATTACTGCTACAATTTCAACTGTCATGGCTCCTGCTATTAAAAGCATCCATAACCATAAGTGCGAGTCATCACCTGTTTTTACTGAATTATTTTCTGTTTCAGTTTCTGCTTCGCTTCCTTTTTCAGTTTCTTCTGGCTCTACTACAGTATCGATTTCTTCATATATTATCGCATATGTTGAGAATTTATCTGTTTCAAATGTAAACTCTCCTGTTTCTGCATCATATACACCATCAATTATGGTAAGCTCTCCCTCGTGAATTCTGGCAATTTTATAGTTTCTTGTTTTAGTTGAGTCTGTTGGCTTTAAACTTTCTGGTATAATAATTGTAATACTTATAAGTCCATTTGGGTTACTTATCTTTATCGCCTCTCCTTCACCTATCTTTTTAAATAATGAGATATCTATATATTCACCTATTATGAAATCCTCAATATTTTCCTTAATTATTAATTTATCTTCTTCACTAACGGTATCTGAAACATCTTTTATTTCCAAATAAATCTTAGCATCTGCACCATTTTTTATTTGTTCTTTTTCTTCTTTTGTGAAAATAAGTTCTTCCAATTCTTCCAGTCCGTTATTAAGTGACATTTCTGGAGCTTTCTCGTCTTTATTTACTTCTTTTTTTACATCACCTAACGTTGATTTGTCTTCATCTCCATTATCATTCTTTATAGCTTCACCTGATGCCACAATTGTAACTGCTCCGGTAACCTTTGCCGCAAGAATTTTTATTTTGCCTGTTGGTTGGTCATATGTATAATCATTTGTATTTAAAGTAGTTTCTCCGACCTTTACAGTTATAGAACTTGGTAGTTTGTAACCTTTAGCTGCTGTAAGCGTTGTTGTATAATCATTTCCTGCAGTAGCTTTTCTTGTACCCATTGAATCTTTGGTTGCTGTTATATTCATGAGGTTTTGTGATACAAAGTATTTTGCTGTTTTTGATGTTAGTTTTACATTATCTGCTATCGTTTCATCACTATTGACTATACCTACTAAATTATAATATCCTAAATTAATATTACCTATAGAAGCATTCTTGGGTGTTACTAATTTCATGTTTGATTCTAAATTGATGTTACCATACATTGATATCATTGCCATTCCATTAGATGAAGGACTTAATAAAATATCAACTTCACTATCATCTACATTAATATTTCCATTAACCATAAATCCAAACTCAACTGCTGAATTTTCAAAATTTACAGTAACATCTGAATTAATAATGTAAAGATTCTCTCGTATATATATTCCATATAATTCAGCAACAATAGAAGAGTCTGCTTTATGATTTATTCTAATCGTAGCGTCTTTAATATATGTGTCAACCCCACTATAGATTCCACTACTACCATTTCCTGTAAGTTCTATATTAAGAACGCCTGCTCCTTCAATTGTGAACTTATCCGAATCACCTTGATCAATACTAATAACAGAGCAATAAACTTGTCCTATACATTTTATTGTGTTGATACTATCTTTTGCTAAAATAAGTTTTGTATCACTCGAAAGACTTATTCCCATATATGACGTAGTTATAAACTCAAATCCATTTAAAACAAGATTTCCATCCACATCTACACTCCACTTATCAAGTTGCTCTTTATACTCATTTCCAACTTCGTCATAAAGTTTTTTATCATCTGCATCAAAATACAAATAGTAATCTGCTACGCCCTCTTTAATAGCTATTGCTTTTATCTCAATACTTTCGCCATATGCTGTTATATTACCCGGTATTATCACTTCGCCTGTTGTTCTATCATATGTAAACTGTGATGGATATAGAGTATTTCCTCCAATAGTTACCTCTATTTCTTTCGGTAGTGCAAAGCCTGTCGCAGGAGTTAACGTTGTCTTATATGCTGTTCCTGCACTTACTTTTCCTGTTCCTTCAGTTCCACTTGCCGCAGTTATATTTGTCAATGTATGTGTAGAATTGTAATTTCCGGGATTTATAATAGTCCAATAAGCACCTCCTGTTGAAACATATTTCTTTCCTAAACCACTTGTAAACTTTGTCGCAGGTACTGTTATTGTTATAAATGTTTTCTCTTTTACTTTGTTTGGCTTTCCAGTATAAATTAAATCTATACGACTAGATGTTACTTCTTTTACCTTAACTGTAATTCCTAAACTAGCTGCATCAGAAAACCATGATGTAACATCATCTCCTACTGAAATACCTGTAAATGAGTCACCTGTTAATGATAAATAACTACCTAACATTTCCGTATCAAGTGAAACTCCATTAACACCTGTTACTGCCGCAGATAACCAAAGGCTTCTTGAATCGATAACAATATCGTTTCCTTTTGCTGCTACTGAATAACCATTAAATACACTTGTATTTACAGTAAATCCTTGATTAACAGTTGCAACAACAGTTCCTGATACATTTGATGAAGGATTTTTTAGACCGATCTTTGCTGTACTTCCTGTTAATTCTCCATTTACTATTACCTTATTATCAACGAATGTAGATAAGTCAATTCCATAGTAAGAGCTAACACTTGGTTCTCCTGAAACATATACCTTTGCTCCACCTTTTACTGAAGTATCTATAGCTTCATAGCCCGACGAATTACCTTTTCCAAATACACCTGATACACTGGTTGTACCACTAATATCTATCGTAGCTTTTCCTCCGACGTATGCTGATTCTCCGCCTGAACCTATTTTTCCACCTGCATATACTTGATTATTTATAGAGGAATCGCCTGAAACATTAATTGATACATCTCCGGAAATGTTACCATTTACATTTCCTGCCGCATAACCACCACCATTTACATAACTTATACCTGTTGTATCTTTAATATTAATCGTTACCTTTCCTGTAATACCTGAATAATATCCTCCTCCAAATATTTCATATTTATTTTCATTTCCAAATGTTACATTATCAAGTGTAATCAACACATCTCCCACTTTTTTAGGTTGTTGCTCTTTTGTCCAATTACTATTGGGACTTTCAATTCCTCCATATATTCCATTCCTAATATCATCATTACTAAGACTAGAGTCCTTGATTGATATTGTTGTATTTCCTATTTGATTACAATGCTTTCCACTTCCAAGCATAAAATATAATCTTCCGTTATCAACATCACTAATTGATATATTTATATTATGGACTGTTGATGTTACTCTAGTTGGATTATAGTCATCACCTACATATCCTTCGGAGCCTCCTATCAAGTTCGCACAATTCATTTTATTTTTTATATTAATATTTATTGTTCCGCCAACATCTGCTTTTTTCCCTGTATAATTACATCTTCCACCACCGATTAGACTATAGCGAGTAGTACCACCTGTAATATTTATATCTATATTTCCTGTTACATTAGCATCTGCTGCTCCTCCTTGTGATGCTAAACCTCCACCATATATGTATCCAACTTGACCACCTGTCATAGTGATTTTCGTACTCGCGACAGTTATATCCTTACCACCACCAAAAATCCAATATGAGCTTAAATCTCCTGCCGGCGCAACCACTGTATCAGTGCCTGTATCATATACACCATTTCCATTCACATCATGGTATATTGTTGTATTTGTAGTACTATCTCCCACTATTAATAACGGAAAGCCATTACCAAACACATACTTATATATAGTATCTACTGTCGGTGCACTCGGCCCCGCTCCCAATGTAATCAATGAGGGGATGTTAACGAGTATTCCACTTGCCAGCATACATGTAATAAGTACATATGATATTATTTTTTTAATTTTTTTGTCCATTTTTAATTCCTCTCTCTCTTAATTTTAGTCTTGCATTCATAACCTTTACTTTTTTATTTGTTTTACCATAACATATAGTGTAGTAATAATGTAGACTTCCATGTTCGTCATTTTAATACAAAAAAGAGATACATTGCATATAACACAATGTATCTCTATACTTTAACTATTAGTCATTTAATTCTTTGGTTTTTCTTGCTACTGTTACTATTTCAACTGCCATTGCTCCTGACAGTAAAAGCATCCATAACCACATGTGTGAGTCATCACCTGTTTTTACTGAGTTATTTTCTGGTTCGTTTCCTTTTCCATTTCCTTCCGGTCTTACTACAGCATCAACTTCTTCATATATTATGGCATATGTTGAGAATTTATCTGTTTCAAATGTAAATTCTCCTGTTGCTACATCATATACACCATCAATTATAGTAAGCTCTCCCTCGTGACTTCTTGCAATTTAATAATTTCTTGTTTTAGATGAATCTGTTGGCTTTAAACTTTCCGGTATAATAATTGTAATACTTATAAGTCCATTTGGATTACTTATCTTTTTAGCCTCTATATCACCTATTTTTTTAAATAATGAGATATCTATATATTCACCTATTATGAAATCCTCAATATTTTCCTTAATTATTAATTTATCTTCTTCGCTAACAGTATCAGAAACATCCTTTATTTCCAAATAAATCTTAGCTTCTGCACCGTTTTTTATTTGTTCCTTTTCTTCTTCAGTGAAAAGAAGGTTTTCCAATTCTTCTAGTTTATTATTAAATGACATTTCTGGAGACTTTTCATCCTTTTTCACTTCTTTTTTAGTATCACCTAATGTTGACTTATCTTCTTCACCATTTCCTTTGTCATCATCACCTTTATCGCCTTCTCCTTTTTTGTCATCTCCATCATTTGAAACTTCACCCGATGCTATTATTTCAATATTCGCGCTATATATTGTTATATTTCCTGGTATCGTCACTTTTCCAGTTGTTTTATCATATGTATACATTGATTCATCCATTATTTCACCACCAAGTTTTATCACAATCTTATTTGGAAGTTTATAACCGGTATTAGCTGTTAAGGTTGTTATATACGCATTTCCTATACTTACCTTTCCTACTCCTGCGGTTCCATTTGTTGCTTTTATATTAGTCAATGTATGTGTTGCATCATAATTTGCTGGAGTCATAATATACCAAAGACCTTGCCTTGTTAAATCACTTTGTTTTTCTATTGCACTTAAAAGCTTTGTCTTTGGCACTGTTACTATTATATTTTTGGTTATCGCCTTATTTGGTGTGCCATTAAAAGTAAATCCTATCTCATTGCTTTTCACTGACTTCACTTTAACTGTTATCCCTAGACTTGCCGCATCTGAAAACCATGATGTAATATCATCGCCCACCGTAATACCAGTAAATGAATCTTTTTCTATCTTTAATGATCCTAAAACTTCATCTGTAGTTAACGCAACTCCCATAACACCCATTACAAGAGCTGATAATTCAAACTCTCTTATATCTACAATGATGTTATTTTCTCCATACGGTGCTATCTTCATGTTACAGAAGAATACGTCTTCATTAACAGTAATACCCTTTTCAAATTCTACAACAACTGTTCCTGTTTCTTCAATCATCGTAAGTAAATTGATTTCTGCTAAATCTTCAGTTAATTCACCTTTTACTATTACCTTATTATCCACAAAATTGTCAACAAATATCGATATATGAGGGGCATCCGAAACATATATTTTTTCACCTTTTTTCACTGAAACATCACCTTCATTATATAACCCCATTCCAATCGTGAATCCTATAGTGGTTGTTCCACTAATATCTATCGTTGCTTCACCTTCAACATATGCTGACTGTCCAACTCCACTTACACTTCCTCCTGCACTAACTGAGTGATTTATATATGAGTCACCCGAAATGTTGATTTCAACATCTTTAGTTATGATACCGTTTCTATTCTCTTCGGCTTTACCACCACCATAAATATTCTCTATATTAGTTGAATCATTAACATTAATTGTTACATTTCCGTCAATACCCGAACCGTATCCACCACCATAGATAGTGTGTCCCACTTCGGTTCTTCCTTTAAAGGTTACATTATCAAGTGTAATTGTTACATCTCCAACTTTTTTAGGTCGTTCACCGGTTGTCCAATCAGTCCCATATGGAGCTTCTATACCTCCATATATTGTTCCATAACTACTATCACCATAATTTAAAGTTGAGTTTTCTATCAAAATAGATGTATTACCCTCTTGATTACAGTAGCGTCCACTTCCATATATTGTTTTTAAGGTTCCTTCTGATACATTCTTTATCGTTATATTTATATCATGTACTGTCGAATTGTTTTTTTCTGTGTTATATGTAATATCTCCACACCCATTTGTTCCACCAATTAACGTATACATATCCAGTTCATTCTCTATATCAATATTAATAGTTCCACCAACACTTGCTCTATTTGCTGTAAAATTACATTTTCCTCCACCTGTAATATCATTAACAGTTCCACCTGTGATTTTTATATTAACATCTTCCGTTACATTAGCATCTGCCTCTCCACCTTGTGAAGCAAAACCTCCACCGTATATATAGCCTATATAACCGCTTTTCATCGTAATTTTTGCACTCTCTACAGTGATATCTTTACCGCCACCAACTACAAATGTACGTATTGCATCGTTCACTTCTGCAATTTTAGTATCATCACCATCGTCATATACACCATCTCCATCCTTATCCCAATATACTACTGTTTTTCCATTTGTATCTTCTTCTATCAATAATGGAAAACCATTACCATATACATAGGTAAAGTCACCTATTGTTTCCGTTTCAGGTTCAGTTGGAGGTGCCGGAGCACCTAATACTTTCATAGTTGGTATATTAACAAGTATTCCACTTGCCAACATACATGTAGCCAGTACATAAGATGTTACCTTCTTAAATCCTTTAATCATTTCTCTTTCCTCGCTTTCTTTTTTATTATTCCAATATTTCATCCTTATCTACGTTACTATATATTATAAACGCACCAAGACAATCAATGGACAATCAAAAACTCGGAAATATAATTAAATAATGATTAAAAGTAATTAATTTTTTTTTATTTATTTATTTTTCTATCTAATTCTGCCAATCGCTCTAATGCAAGATTTAGTGTTTCATCTTGCTTCGCGTAGTGGAACCTAATATATTGGTTTACATCTTCTTTAAAGAAGCTAGAACCCGGCACTGCCCCAACTCCTACCTTCCTAGCTAGGTCTTCACAAAAAGCTAAATCACTCTTATATCCATATTTACTAATATCCACCAAAACATAATATGCACCCTGTGGCTCTGTATATTGAAGCCCTATCTGTTGTAATCCATTTAAAAATACACGCCTCATATGAGTATAGTGATTTTTTAATGCTTGATAATAGGAATCTTCGAACTTAAGTCCTATTACTGCCGCTTCCATTAGTGGTGCCGCCGCTCCTACCGTAAGAAAATCATGTACCTTTTTAATTCTTTCTGTAATCTCTGGTGGTGCAATCACATAACCAAGCCTCCATCCAGTAATCGAATATGTCTTTGACAATGAATTACAAGTAATGGTTCTTTCCCTCATTCCTTGAAGTGTAGCCATGTATACATGCTCATATGGCTCATATACAATATGTTCATATACCTCATCTGTAATAACATAAATATCGTGACGAATTGCTAAATCCGCTATAATCTGCATTTCTTCTCTTGTGAATACTTTTCCACAAGGATTTGAAGGGTTACATAAAATCAAAGCCTTAACTCCATCCTGCTTTATAGCTGATTCCAGTTCATTCGCGTCAAACTCAAATGTAGGCGGCTTTAACGGAACATAGATAGGTATTGCACCCGACAATATAGTATCTGCACCATAGTTTTCATAAAACGGTGAGAAAATCACAACCTTATCACCAGGGTTACAAACAGACATCATCGCTGCCATCATAGCTTCAGTACTTCCACAGGTCACCACTATCTCTGTATCTGGATTTACATCCATTCCCGAAAAATGTTTCTGCTTTTTTGCAAGTTCATACCTAAAATTTTCCGCTCCCCATGTTAATGCGTATTGATGAGGACCAACAGAAGATATTTCTGCCAATCTATCCGTAATTTCTTTTGGCGGATTAAAATCCGGAAAGCCCTGAGATAAATTTACTGCCCCATATTGATTTGAAATTCTTGTCATCCTTCTTATTACAGAATCTGTAAATCCTGCTGTTCTCTCGCTTAATGGCTTCATACTGCTACCTCACTTCTGCTATCGGTTTCAATTTCTTGTCTTATATCAATTGTATCATAAGATTTTGTACTATACGAAATTCCATCATTTAGTATATGTTTACTGTCAAACGCACTTTTTACCTGATTCATCAATGCAATATTAACTGGATTTGTCTCTTTATTAAAGTACTGTTTCTTACTAATACCAATCCCGTGCTCACCACTTGTAAGACCGCCTAACTCATAGGCTTTACTGTAAATAATTTCCAGATTACTATGTAAATCCTTTTCCCATTCCTGATTATTTCTATTGCCGCGAACCATGCATAAATGCACATTTCCATCTCCTGCATGACCAAAACTTATCATTCTCATTCCACTTTTTTCTTCTAGATCATTAATAAAATTAACAAAGGTATCAATCTGATTAATTGGTACAACAATATCCAGTGGTTCCTGTTCCGAAACAGCTTCTACTGCGTTTACCAATGCCCCTCTTATCTTCCATACATTTGTAGCTTCTTCCTTATCCCTAAGAATCAAAACTGATAATGCACCACTATCCTTCGTTACATTTTCCAATTGCTCTATATTTCTTTGTATTTCATCCTTCTTCCCATCAAATGTCAGCAATAAATATGCCTTTGCATCAGACTTAGGAAATGAAAGCTTTAAAAATTCTTCTCCCAATTGCACAACTTTTCGTTCAATAAATTCAATTGCCGTAGGATTCATATTTGCCTTAATAATCTTCCTTACACTTGCAATACCACTGCTAAGACTATTAAAACTTACCAATATACTAATACTTTCTTCAGGCTTTGGAATTAGCTTTAGCACACATTTCGTAATCACCGCCAATGTCCCCTCTGAACCTATCACAATATCCTTAAGTGACAAACCGGATGTGTCCTTCCTATTTTTTCCTCCAACATTAATCACGCTTCCATCTGCCAAAACCAACTCTAATCCCATAACATAATCTCTTGTCACACCATATTTTACAGCCCTCATTCCACCTGCATTAGTACTTACATTCCCGCCAATTGTCGCTTTCTTCTCTCCTGGATCAGGTGGATAAAACAATCCCAGCTCCTCAACATATGCCTGAAAATCCTCCAACAAAACCCCTGCCTCAACAGTAGCCGTAAAAGTCTCCTCATCCACTTCCAATATCCTATTCATCCTAGAAAAATCTAACACTATTCCATCCCCATGAGGAACAGTAGAACCAACCAAATTAGTCCCCGCCCCTCTAGGCGTAACAGGAATGCCATATTCATTTGCATATCCCAATATCTGACTAACCTCCTGCGTCGAAATCGGAAACACTAACACCGCCGCCGTCCCAACCTTCCTCCCCAAATTATCCGACAAATACCTTCTATCTATATTCTCAGTCTGTATCCTGTCTGAATCTTTAATTATAGCATTTAAAGCTTCAATTAATTTAATTCCTGATTTCTCCATGTTATTCACCTATACCTTACTTCCATGAAGGTACAAAGAACCCCTTAAACTTTTCTTTGAATATTTTCTTTGTATTCTCTGACTGGAATGCTGCTACTATCTTCTTATATGTATCATTGTCAGCTTCATCACTTCTTGCTGCAATTAAGCAGAAGTAATTGTCATTTTCATAATCTGTCTCAAAGAATATTGCATCTTCCGCAGGGGTAATACCATAGTCCAAAGCATAATTTCCATTAATAACTGCTGCTGTTACATCTGGAAGCAATGCACAAATATCTGCAGCGTTTACTTCTACTATTTCAATTTTCACATTATATTTTTCAATATCAGTAACACTTGGATTGGCTCCTGCAGATTCTTTGATTGTTATTACTCCGGCAGATTCTAATAATTTCAAAGCTCTGCCTCCATTTGATGCATCATTTGGAACAGCTACTTTATCGCCATCCTTAAGCTCACTAACATCTTCTATCTTATTTGAGTATAAATTCATTGCAATAACAAAGGTATCTCCAATCGGTGTGATTTTATATCCATTGCTATCAACATCATTATTAAAATATGCGTGATGTTGAAAAGCATTTAAGTCAATATCTCCGGCATTCAATGCTTGATTTGGCAAAGAAAAGTCTGAAAACTGCACAAGTTCTATTTTGATTCCCTCTTTTGCAAATTCCTCTACTATAGGATTCCAAATATCCTCATATATGGTTCCTGTTAAGCCTATTTTAACTACATTTTCATCTTTTTCATCATCTGAATTTCCACATCCAGCTAACACTCCTATTGATAATACAAATATTAATAACCCTAAAATTGTTTTAATTTTTTTCATGATTATAATCCTCACTTTCTATGTTTTAATGTGTATGTTTCTTTGCTATGTAATTACCAAGAATCTGTACTATACTTACTATCAGTACTAATACTAATACTGTAGTATAGGTTACATCTGGTTGGTTTCTTTGATGCCCGAAACGGATTGCAAAATCTCCTAACCCACCTGCTCCGACTGCTCCTGCCATAGCTGTAAGTCCAATAAGACTAATTATTGTAATCGTTGTTGCTCTTGCGATTCCTGCAACACTTTCCCTTAGATATACCCTAAAGATAATGTCTAAATTTCCTGAACCCATTGACTGTGCTGCTTCTATCAATCCCGAGTTTACATCTGCAAGTGCTGTTTCCACCTGCCTTGTAAAGAATGGAACACATCCAAAAATGAGAGGCACTATAGCTCCTTCTACTCCAATTGCAGTTCCCATAATATATCTTGTCAAAGGCACCAACCCTGCAAGCAATATAATAAACGGAATGGAACGAAAGAAGTTCACAACCTTATCCAGAATATGATAAATCAATTTATTTTCCAGTATATTTCCGGGTTTTGTAACTGTAATAGTGATTCCAAGTATTATACCAAGTATAAAGGAAATACCACCTGACCACAGTGTCATAATAAAGGTTTCTTGAATACTTTGATAAAAAGCAGGAAGTTTATTCATAATGTTTGGTATCAAGTTATTTAACAATTCTTGCATCTAAAATCACCTCCACTCCAACGTTTTTATCTTGTAAATACTTTATTGCATTATCAATGTCCTCTCCATCTCCCTGTACAATGGATACCAAACCGCCGATTGGATTATCTCCGACTAATTCGATATTTCCGAAAATTATATTGATATCTAGGTTAAACTTCCTTGAAAGCTGAGATACTAATGCTTCAGAGACATTTCGCTCTAAATACCTAAACCTTAGTATTACTTCTCCTTTATTTAGCTTAATAACTGGATTTTCTTCTTCCACTAAATCATATATTCTTGAAAGATTAGATGTACTCTCCACAAAATCTCTTGTTATTTTCTGTTTTGGATTTGCAAATATATCAAATACATCACCATATTCTACTACTTCTCCATTTGTCATAACCGCTACTCTATTACAGATATCTTTAATTACCTGCATTTCGTGAGTAATAATCACAATCGTAATGCCTAATTCTTCATTTAGCTTTTTAAGCAATTCTAAGATAGACTTAGTTGTCTTTGGATCTAATGCACTGGTTGATTCATCACTTAATAGTATCTCCGGGTCATTTGCCAATGCTCTTGCAATTGCCACTCTCTGCTTTTGACCTCCACTAAGCTGTGACGGATATGCATTTTCCTTTTCCTCTAATCCCACCAGTTTTAAAAGCTGCTCTACCTTTTCCCTTTTCTCTCTTTTGGTCAGTCTGCTTCCTCGTAGTGGAAATTCTACATTTTGATATACTGTCCTTGAAGCAAAAAGATTAAATTGTTGAAATATCATTCCGATTTTTTTTCTATACCTGCAGAGCTGCGATGCTGATAATGCAGTTATTTCTTCCTGATTAATAAATACTTTTCCATCAGTAGGTACTTCTAATAGGTTAATACATCGAACCAGTGTTGACTTTCCAGCTCCTGATGAACCAATAATTCCAAATATTTCACCTTTGTTTATTTCTAAATTTACATCATTTACTGCTTCTACAAGATTTCCTTTGCTTATAAACTGCTTACTAACATGCTCAAACCGAATCAATATTATCACCTCTTTCTTTAGTTACAGGCTTTTTACTGCTCTGTGTTTCATAGTATATCATTCCTCTAGGAAAAGTGTTAATATATAAAAAATACCGCCTGCTATAGTCTTAAACTATAACAAGCAGCATTAATTTTCATTTTTACTTTAATGCCTTATCTTTATACTTTGAAATCTCTTCAAGATATTTTTGTCCTAAAGGGCTTATTGTTACCCCTTTTCTGGCTAAATATCCAATAGACATTACTTCATCTGATTTTAATTTTACTGCACAATACTCAGAACCATTAAGTTCTTCACATATAATTCCAGAGCATAGAGTATAGCCATTTAAGCCTACCATTAGATTCAAAAGTGTAGCTCTGTCATTTGCTCTAATCAACTGTTTATATTCATATGTACTTAGAACCTCTTCTGCAAAGTAAAATGAATTATAATTTCCTTGCTGGAAAGATAAACATGGATACTCTTTGAGTTCATCTAAGGATATCTCTGACTTAGCTGCCAGTGGATGATT
>JAVBUL010000285.1:0-4874 GCA_031555415.1 Lachnospiraceae bacterium
AGGAAGTTAAGAATATGCAGGACAAATTTACAAAAAGTGCAAAAGCTGCTATAGAATATGCCCATGACTTTGCGAAAAAGTATGAGCACGGTTACATTGGAAGTGAGCATATTTTATATGGATTAGCACATGTACAGGATAGTTTGGCATCAGTGGTCCTTAGCAATTTTAAAGTATCAGATGAGGCGATAAAAACGATTATGCAAGGGTTCTTTTCACGAGGAACAATAGGTATTTGTGATCCTGAGGGTTTTTCAACAAGTGCAAAAGGAGTTCTTGAAAATGCGGCAAAAGAAGCATCAAGATTTTCTGCAAACAGAATTGGAACAGAGCATTTACTTATAGCGATTATTAAAGATTCAACAAGTACTGCAAATCGTATATTAACGATGCTTGATGTAAACTTCCAGAAGATGTATGTTGAAATACTTTCTTCAATGGGAGAAGACCCGGCGATTGCACGAGAAGACTTTCAAAACGGAAAGCAGGTAAAGCAAAAAGCAACAAAGTCAAATAGTGCATTAGAACAGTATAGTAGGGATTTAACACAGCTTGCAAGAGATGAAAAGTTAGACCCGGTTGTACGACGTGATGAAGAAATACAAAGAGTAATTCAAATCTTATGTAGAAGAACAAAAAATAATCCTTGCTTAATTGGCGAACCAGGAGTCGGAAAAACAGCAGTTGTAGAAGGTCTGGCAAAAAAAATAGCAGACGAAGAGGTTCCGGAAAATATAAAGGGGTATAGAGTACTTACTTTAGATTTATCAGGAATGGTAGCAGGTTCGAAGTATAGAGGTGAATTCGAAGAAAGAATTAAAAAGATTATAAATGAAGTAAAAAAAGAAGGAAAGATACTTCTTTTTATCGATGAAATTCATACTATCATCGGAGCAGGTGGTGCAGAAGGTGCTATAGATGCGGCAAATATACTTAAACCATCATTAGCAAGAGGTGAAGTACAGATAATTGGTGCAACTACTATTTCTGAATATAGAAAATATTTTGAAAAAGATGCGGCGTTAGAGAGACGCTTTCAACCGGTCAATATAAATGAACCATCAAAGGATGATTCAATTGAGATATTAAAAGGTTTACGCGATAAGTATGAAGCTCATCACAATGTCAAAATAACTGATGCGGCATTAGAAGCGGCAGTTAAAATGTCTGAAAGATATATAAATGATAGAAATCTTCCTGACAAGGCAATTGATTTAATTGATGAAGCAGCTTCAAAGGTTAGTTTAAAATCATTTTCGGCACCGGTGGGTGCAAAAGAGCTAGAAAACTATATTGTTAGCTGTGATAAGGAAATTGAAAGACTTATATTGAATGAGGAATATTCAAAGGCAGGAATTATAAAAGAAGAAATGGAAGCTGCTGCCACAAAGTTAGAGAAAGTTAGACAAAAATGGAATAACTCAAAAAAGACAAGAACTATAACAGTAGATGAAAATGATATTGCTGATGTTGTTTCAATGTGGACTAAGATTCCAGTAAAGAAGCTATCAGAGGGAGAAAGTAACAGGCTTAGAAAGCTTGAGAAAACTCTACACGAAAGAGTTGTGGGGCAAAATGAGGCAGTTACAGCGGTAGCAAAAGCAGTGAAGCGAGGCAGAGTTGGTCTTAAAAATCCCAAGAAGCCAATTGGCTCATTTATGTTCTTAGGACCTACTGGTGTCGGAAAAACAGAATTATCAAAAGCATTAGCAGAAGCAGTATTTGGTGATGAGAATTCTATTATTAGAGTTGATATGACTGAATATATGGAAAAACACAGTGTTTCAAAGCTAATCGGATCACCTCCGGGATATGTAGGCTTTGAAGAGGGTGGACAATTAAGTGAGAAGGTAAGAAGGAATCCTTACTCAGTTATACTATTTGATGAAGTAGAAAAGGCACATCCGGATGTATTTAATATACTACTACAAGTATTGGATGATGGTCATATTACAGATACTCAAGGAAGAAAAGTGGATTTTAAGAATACAATAATAATAATGACTTCAAACGCAGGTGCAGAAAGAATTATGGACCCTAAAAAACTAGGTTTTGCATCAGAGGAAAATGAGAAAGCTGATTATGAGTATATGAAGTCAGCAGTTATGGAAGTGGTAAAAAAACTTTTCAAACCTGAATTTTTAAATAGAATTGATGAAACAATAGTGTTCCATGCATTAACAAAAGAGGATATTGGTAGTATAATTACTATTATGCTAAAGGAAATTACAAAGAGGGTAAAGGAACAAATGGAAATCACTCTTAATGTAACCCCAGCAGCAAAGAAATTTATCGTAGATAAGAACTATGATAAAAAATATGGTGCAAGACCTATAAGACGTGCATTGCAGAGTTCTATTGAGGATAAATTAGCAGAAGAAATTCTTGATGGAAATGTAAAACGCGGAGATACAGTTAGTGTAGCAGTTTCAGATAAAAAACTTAAGTTTATTGTAAAATAAAAGTAGATATTTTTCTAATTTGTGCTACAATAATCTTATATACATTAAAAAAGCATGTGAAAAAACAAATTAAAATACAATACAATTAGGAGGGCTTAATTATGCCAGTAATCAACGAATTAATTCGTAAGGAATCGGACGGAACAATTAGCTTTGGAAATTATGAACTTGAAACAAAATCAAAATTATCAGATTTTGAGGTAAATGGAGATATTTACAAAGTGAAAACATTTAAAGAGATTACAAAACTTGAAAGAAATGGAATGTTCGTATACGAGTCAGTTCCAGGAACTTCAGTACATGGCTTAAAGATTACAGAAAGCAAGATGAGTTTCGATGTTGAAGGAAAAGTAGACCCACAAATAACATTAGAGTTTGAACCTGAAACAGAATATGTAATATATATAGATGGAAGCAATGCAGGAAAGATGAAAACCAATATTGGTGGAAAATTAACTCTTAGTGTAGAAGTTAGTAATGGAGAGTCTACAGCTATAAAGATTGTAAAGGGTTAAAAAATAAAAATGGCTAAAACTAAAACAACATTTTTTTGTACAGAATGTGGTTATGAGTCATCAAAGTGGTTAGGGCAATGTCCCGGATGCAAGGAGTGGAATACCTTTACTGAAGAACCAGTGGTAAAGCGAGGAAAATCCGTTGCATCTGGGATTAGTTCTAAACAAAAGCCGATGATGTTATCAGAAATCACACCTGAAGAAGGCGACAGAATATCTTCTGGATTTGAAGAACTAGATCGTGTATTAGGCGGAGGAATTGTTCTTGGTTCACTGGTATTATTAGGTGGAGATCCGGGAATAGGTAAATCAACTATATTATTGCAGATGTGCAAGAATTTATCAGATAATAATAGAGAAATACTATACATATCCGGCGAGGAATCGCTAAAACAAATAAGATTAAGAGCAGATAGAATTGGAAAATTTAATGATAAGCTTAAATTGCTTTGTGAAACGAATCTTGATATTATAGAATCAGTTTTAAAAGAATTTAAGCCTACAGTCGCGATAATAGATTCTATACAGACTATGTATAAAGAAGACGTGTCAAGTGCGCCAGGAAGTGTTAGTCAGGTTAGAGAGTCAACTAATATTTTAATGCAGGTAGCAAAAACAATAGGAATTTCTATTTTTATTGTAGGTCATGTTACAAAGGAAGGTGTTGTGGCAGGACCCAGAGTGTTAGAGCATATGGTTGATACTGTGCTTTATTTTGAAGGAGATAGGCACGCTAACTATAGAATACTAAGAGGTGTTAAAAATAGATTTGGTTCTACAAATGAAATAGGCGTGTTTGAGATGGTAGAGAGTGGACTGGAAGAGGTTAAAAATCCTTCAGAGTTTATGCTTAATGGACGTCCGGATAATGCATCAGGATCAGTGGTAGCGTGTTCTATTGAAGGCACAAGGCCTATGTTGGTAGAAATTCAAGCACTTGTAAGTAAATCGAATTTTGGGATGCCACGAAGAACAGCGGCAGGAACGGATTATAACAGAGTAAATCTTTTAATGGCGGTGTTGGAAAAACGTTTAAACTTAAATATGGGAAGCTGTGATGCATATGTAAATATGGCTGGTGGAATTAAGCTAAATGAACCGGCACTTGATTTAGGAATTATTATGGCATTGGTATCAAGCTATAAAGATAGGGTGTTAGACGAGAAAACGATAGTTTTTGGGGAAGTTGGCTTGTCAGGAGAAGTTAGAGCAGTCAGTATGGCTGAAAGAAGAGTATCAGAAGCAGTTAAGCTTGGATTTAAAACATGTATTCTACCGCAAGTTTCATTAGAATCACTAAAAAATATCAAAGATATAAAGCTTGTTGGTGTAAAAAACATTAAGGAAGCAATAGGATATTTAGATTAAAAATTTTTTGAAAAAACGCATGGAGGAATAAAGGTATGGACAACCGATTAATAAACGAAGTAATAAGAACAGTTGAAGAATTAGATAATTCACAACTAAAGCTTGAGAAAAATGCTTTTGATGTTATAAATTCATCAGATACATCTTTAAATCTTGTAAAAGAAGGTATTAGTGAAATAGAAACATTGATAGGTAAAATAGAAGATTTGAATAAGTCAGTTGCGGCATCTCAAAAATCTATAGAGCAAATGAAAGAAGTATCAATTGTAATTGCTGATTTCGCAAAGGTTATTTTAGGTATAGCAAGTAAAACAAATATACTTTCATTAAACGCCTCAATTGAAGCGGCAAGAGCCGGTGAGCAGGGAAGAGGATTTGCAGTAGTTGCACAGGAAGTACAGACACTTGCAAATCAAACAAAGAGTTCATCATCTGAAATTACTACTAAGATTGCGGAAGTTCAAAAATATGTAAATGGAATGGTTGACTCAATGCAAGAAATTTGCGAAAATTCAGAGCAGCAAAATAC
>JAVBUL010000248.1:0-4720 GCA_031555415.1 Lachnospiraceae bacterium
TCGATGCTGAATTTACTGTCGTTTTTGATTTTCCCTAAAAGAAATGGAATAAGTAAAGAAAACTTGTAACTTTGCCACAAAGTCCCGGTCGTAATGATTCTATCGTTATTATTGTGGATTTTAGTGGTGGCCTCGCCGAAGGGATTCGGCGGGGCTTTTTTGATGTATGGTCTATTTATATATCTTCATTTTCAAATCCATCAAATTTAATTTGTACCTTTGTTTAGTTGTTTAATTTTGATAGCAAAACTATGTCATTTGGACATTTAAAATCTTCAAACAACACACAATTATCATCAATTCAACGAGTTAAAAAAAACAGAGAAGGCGATAATGAAGTAAATTTATATAAATAGTGTGGTGTGACATATATAGAACAAATATTAAATGATAATGGGCCAACTCTTACGGGTGAATTAATTTCTATCCTTTTAGCATCAGGTAGAAGTAATGATGCTATTAGAAAAGGATTATCTCGTTTAAAACCTCCGGTAATGAAATTGAGGGGCTTTTTCTCGGATAATCAAACTCTCTTTTATCTGCAAGAACAATATGGTAAGGAAGAATATTATGAAGGTTTAGTTAAGGCCATTCAAACATCTGCAAAACGCTACTATTCAATAATCAAAGCAATTGAATATCATAATGGTTATATTCCAGAAGTACAATTAGCATCTTATTCATTCAGTCCTATTGAAAATCTAAAAGGGCATAAAAGATTTTCAGATATTATAGATGATTTGAATCAACTGAAATTATTATCAAAAGATGAAGGGAATTATACCTTACAAAACTGTAAGGTAAATGCTAATAATAATTTTAGATATCATAAGGGAATTGAGTTGGCTAAAAATGTTGTTTTACAGCAATTTTACGATTGGGCGAGAAAAATAGGGCTTATTTCTTATAATTCAGGAACATTCCACTCATCATTTTCTAAATTTCAATGGGGTTTTGTAGCACCTTCTTATGTCTCTGGTATTTTGAAATTCAACAAAAAAGAAAATGCCATAATTCCGAGTTTTATATTAGCAGATGTATTATTAGGGAAGATGATTGGAATTGAAGAGGTTTCTTTTTTTCTAAGAAAAGTGGATATTATAAAGACCCAAAACGTTCCTAATTTTTTACCATTCATTTTGACAGATGGGGCTTTCTCTGATGAAGCCTTTGAACAATTAAAGCAGAAAGGTATCATAATAGGTTTTGTAAACAAACTATTTGGGGATGAATATCAAGAACTTTTAAAATCATTGATAAACACTGTTACAAATGCGGGGGCAATACTAAAAGAAAAACCACAAGAATATATAAAGTTTATTGAGCAATTAAATAAACTTGTTGATGGTAAAACGAATAATTTAAGAGGTGATTTATTCGAAATGGCTGTCGGTTACTACCATAGCAACCTTTGTCAAAGCATGGAAATTGGGAAAAGGGTTATAGTAAACGGGGAACGTAGAGAGATTGATGTTTATGCTATTCGGCAAACTGAATTGAGAATTGCAGAGTGTAAGGGGTATAAGTATCCAGTTGATGATACTACCATCAATGAATGGTTAACAAAGAAAATTCCAGTCATTTACGATTGGATTAAAACATGGGGTAATAATGAAAAAAATATTGTTTTTGAATTTTGGTCAACAGGTGGCTTTACTGAAACTGCGTTAAGTCTATTAAACACAAGGGCTTCAAACACAAAAAAATATAAAATTGAATTTTATCAAGAAAAGGAAATTATCAAAAAAGCACAAGAATCAAAATCGCAAAAGATTGTTGATATAATGCGAGATTATTTTATTCATGAATCTTAATTTAAAGTAGTCAAGACTTAATCTGAGATTACGAAACGGGCAAATCATGAACTAAAATAGGCATTGTTGCCAATTTAGCCCTATTAGCGGCACTCAACGTTGGGGTTGAAATAAACAACCTATTTTTTGCCCTACTCATAGCCACATAAAATACACGATGGTCTTCTTCATCGTTTAAATTGGGTGTAAGCAAAAAACTCAAATCTTGTTCTTTTTCCAAAATTAATAGCACATTCTCAAATTCAGCACCTTTTGATTTATGAATAGTTCTATGCAAACTGTCATCTTCAATAATATTGACACAGACAGCCATTTGCTGATAAGAATGGGTGGTGTAAAAATCTAAAGCAGCCCCTTTTCTAAGCCCTGCTACTTGTTTAATGTGTGTGGTAATAAATGCGTGATAATCAAGCAAAGTCCCATTGCAATATTCATGGTATTTATTTCTCAATAGAACGAGATGTTTTAGTGCTTCTTTTTTTGACAAATCTTTATACTCTTTGAATAGTTTTTCCAACTCTTTTAAAGCATCCTTGAATCGGTTATGAATTGCAAATTCTGTTGCTTTAATGCAGATTGAAACAGCAGTCTGTCTATCCTTATTTGAATCTGTTTCGGATAATGAATGAAATAAATTTCCGGTAGGAATATTGTTATTCATTTCTTTTTTCATCGCATTTGATATAACATTCTTATACGATAAAGTATGGACAAAATCAGACAAAGAAAGTTCCTTCCCTTTTGTAAATGCCGACTTTATACTTCCAACTAATACACAAGGCAACTCGCTATTAGTATTATTGTATTTGTTTTGAATAAAACCGGGACGAACGATATTAAGGCAATCTATGATTTGATTCGTGCTTCTGCGATTATCTAACATATTATAATCAACTATACCATTCAAATCAAAGGCTTCAAATTGGTTTGCATCCGCACCTTGAAATCCATATATAGATTGGGCTTTATCCCCGATGATTCCAATCATTGTTTCTTATTGCCCAATCATTTTCAAGATTTGTACCTGAATAGGATTTGAATCTTGAAATTCATCAATAAAAAAATAGGGAAATTTCGCTCTTAGCACAGTTAATATAAATGGGTATTTCGTTAATAATTGATAACTAAAGAATAATACATCGTCATGATGAAGTACTCCTTTTGCCCATGCCATCTTTTTGTATTGAAAATATGTTTCGTTTTTAATGGAATAGTTATCAACCCTTCGTGGATAATCTGGTTTTATTTCAAGAACTCCCGTAGCATTAAATCTCCATCTTGCATTAGCAATGGCAGTAACTAATGCTGCATTATCATTTATTCTTTGCTGCCCTGTTGCCTGTTTTAATTCATCTAAGAAAGAATAATTTGACAAAATTATATCATCATGTCCATCCATTTTTCCAACGTTAAGGCTATATTCGTTGGCTATAAAATTGGCATAAGGCTTCACAATATGTTTATACAGGAAACTATGTATCGTGCTTACTTCTACTCTATCAGATGAAGTCCCAAGCCGGTATAAAATAGTTGCAACAGCAATATTGGTGTAAGTAATACATGCTATTTTTCTTGTTTTGCATAATCGTGATGAAGTATGCAAAACATTCTTTATATGATTTACTAACCAATGTGTCTTCCCTGCTCCGGGGCCTGCCGAAACCCGAAAGTGCTGTTCTATTGGGATTAAATCATCCGATGTTATTGAATTAGCCATTCTATTGCATCTTTAAAGTACTGTGGAACATTAAAGGACTTTCTTTCGTCTTCGGATATTAATATATTTTCTTCTAAACTATGGCATAACTCCAATGAGTTTTCCCCTTTACCAATTGAGTTCAGATACCGTGAAGCAATCAAAGCCTTCTTTTTTTCTTCATCTGTCCAATTAGATGCTTCTAATGATTCGGCTATTTTATCATTCGCATCACTTGCCCTTAACTTGCTTAGACCATCAGCAAGGCTCAATTTCATAAGTTCTTTTATTTCTGACTTATTTTTCATAGATTCTGTAATAAGTAAATCTAAATCAGGATTATGCCATACTAAATCGTATTCGAAAGTTTTTCCTTTATTAATATCCTGACTAAAAAAACGGATATTGCCATCTATTCCAAATTTATTGATGTTGTCTTGTGCATTCTCTGCATAGTCGAAATTTGCGGTATCATGATTAAACTCATAAGGATAGCATTTCTCAAAACTCTTCCCATTAATTTTTGCTTTTCGACTTGGGTCTCTATCTGTAATACAGGCTATTTTCTTAGGTATTGAATGTGGATTTGAAGTGTCGAATAATTTGATAAAGTGGTCAAAATATCTACCACCAACATTAATTATTGTTATATGATTGTCTTCTATGGATTGGCCAATATATTTAGTCATTGTTGGTAAAAGCAATTCTTCTGCAATGCCTTCGACTAAAATGACTTTTTGAGCAAAAAGCATATCTGACTTCGTTGCATCTAAAAAGCGCTGAACATATGCCTTTGACTTTATATCTTCTGCGGAATTACTAAAAACCTTACCGGGATAACCAATGGATAAAGTATCATTTTCACTATGAAGACAAATTATTTCATCTAAAGATACAGCCGATGTTATTTGGGTAGAATGTGTGGTAACAAATATTTGCCGTGCCTTCTTTTTTACATCTTTATTTTCCTTCAAAAACTTTAAGAACTTGTACTGCATTGCAGGATGAAGATGGGCTTCGGGTTCTTCAATAGCCAGAATCGGGAATACTTTAGCATTGCTACCCAAATAATTTCCGTCTGAATTAACCTGCATTTTCGCCAAAAGCAAGGACATAAATATGAGGTTATTATATCCCAATCCGTTATGGGTCGCGGGAATAGTTATACCTGTTTCATATTTAATAATTAATTTTCTCACCACCCAACCCC
>JAVBUL010000188.1:0-7400 GCA_031555415.1 Lachnospiraceae bacterium
CGGAAGCTAAGAAGGAAATTCTTGGCGAAGCAGAAAACACAGTTGAAAAGATTACTAGAAACTATCGTCGTGGATTTATTACTGATGATGAAAGATCTTCAGAAGTAATTAAGACATGGCAGAAGGCAGATAACGAGATTACAGAGGCACTTCTTAGTGGTCTTGATAAGTATAATAACATCTATATGATGGCTGATTCAGGTGCCCGTGGTTCTGATAAGCAGATTAAACAGCTTGCAGGTATGCGTGGTTTGATGGCTGATACAACAGGTAGAACAATTGAACTTCCTATTAAGTCTAACTTCCGTGAAGGTCTTGATGTACTTGAGTACTTCATTTCAGCTCACGGTGCTAGAAAGGGATTATCAGATACAGCTCTTCGTACAGCCGATTCAGGATATCTTACAAGACGTCTTGTAGATGTATCACAAGACCTTATTATAAGAGAAGTAGATTGTTGTGAAGGCAAAGAAATTCCATTTATGGAGATTAAAGCATTTATGGACGGCGCAGAGGTTATTGAAGATCTTGAAGAAAGAATTACAGGAAGATATAGCGCTGAAACAATCAACGATGAAAACGGAAATCTTATTGTAAAAGCAAACCATATGATTACACCAAAGCGTGCAGCAGCAGTAGTTAAGACTGGAAAAGATTCTGTTAAGATTAGAACAATACTTTCATGTAAATCACATGTTGGTGTTTGTGCTAAATGTTATGGTGCTAACATGGCTACAGGTCAGGCGGTACAAGTTGGTGAAGCAGTTGGTATTATAGCGGCTCAGTCAATCGGTGAACCTGGAACACAGCTTACAATGCGTACTTTCCATACAGGTGGTGTTGCCGGAGACGATATTACACAGGGTCTTCCTAGAGTAGAAGAATTATTCGAAGCAAGAAAACCAAAGGGATTAGCAATTATTGCTGAATTTGCTGGTAAGGCTGAGATAAGAGATACTAAGAAGAAACGTGAAGTAGTAATTACAGAGCTTGAAACAGGAAATCAAAAGGCTTATTTAATACCTTATGGTTCACGTATAAAGATTCAAGATGGAGCAATGCTTGGAGCAGGTGATGAACTTACAGAAGGTTCTGTAAATCCACATGATATCCTTAAGATTAAGGGTGTTAGAGCGGTTCAGGATTATATGATTCAAGAAGTTCAAAGAGTTTACCGCTTACAAGGTGTTGAGATTAACGATAAGCATATTGAAGTTATTGTTAGACAGATGCTTAAAAAAGTTAAGATTGAAACAGGTGGAGATTCAGTATTCTTACCGGGTGTATCTGTAGATGTACTTGATTTTAATGAGATAAATGAACAACTTATTGCAGAAGGCAAAGAACCAGCTGATGGTACACAGGTAATGCTAGGTATAACAAAGGCTTCTCTTGCAACAAACTCATTCCTTTCAGCAGCTTCATTCCAGGAAACAACAAAGGTTCTTACAGAAGCAGCGATTAATGGTAAAGTAGATCCGCTTATCGGATTAAAAGAAAACGTTATCATTGGTAAGCTTATTCCGGCTGGAACAGGTATGAAGATGTATCGTTCAGTTAAATTGGATACAGAGTCAGCAAAAGAGATAATTGAAGATGAAGAAGTAAATGATATTGATGAAGATGATATGATAATTATGGATGCTGATGAAGAATCAGTTGAAGAATTAGTATCAGTAACTGAAGAATAAAAAATAGATTTTACTACGTCAAACCTTACAAGAAAGGGATTAATTGCGATAAGCCATTAGTCTCTTTCTTGTTATTATGCTAAAACATATTTATTTTTTTTAGAACAAAGCGAGCCAAGTAGTGGCAGTTAATCAAGAATTGTTATAGTTCGGCTTCAGCAGAACTATAACAATTCTTGCATTCTTCGACGCCGGTCGAAGAATTTTTACAAATTGATAACAACTAGATGATATAATCACTATAGATGGAGGCAATTATGGAAAAAATATTAATAGTGGAAGATGAAAAAGCAATTAATGATCTAATTCGTATGAATCTGGAGCTTGTAGGTTATAAATGTATACAGGCATATGATAGTAGAAAAGCAAAAGAATATATTAGGTCTGAGAGTCCTGATTTGGTTTTATTAGATGTAATGCTTCCATATATAGATGGGTTTACATTGATGGAGGAAAAAGCATTTGATAATATACCCGTTATATTCCTAACGGCTAAGGATAATACAATAGATAAAGTAAAGGGCTTAAAATTAGGTGCAGATGACTATATAACAAAACCATTTGAAGCAGTTGAATTACTTGCACGTGTTGAGGCTGTACTACGCAGAATAAAACCTGTAGGACGTATAATTCAAATTGAAGATACAATTATAAAGCTAGATGAACACAAGACAACAGTAAATAATATTCCAGTTGAACTTACGAATCGAGAGTTTGAATTGTTAGAAGTTTTAATTAAAAATCGTAATATTGCATTAACTAGAGAGAAGTTATTGGACCTTGCATGGGGATATGATTATTTTGGAGACACCCGTACAGTAGATGTCCATATAAATAAGCTGCGTAGTAAACTTCATTTGGAAAATCATATTAAAACTGTTTTTAAACTAGGATATAGATTGGAGGTATAGTGTGAAAGAACAATATAATTTAAAGAAAGGGTGCCCAGTTAACAGTTCTTTCACACTCTAAACTTTGTTTAGAGTTTTATTTGGGCAGTTTCGCAATGTAACAAAGCTTTATGCTAAAGCTTGCGAAATGCATGGGTATAGTGTGAAGTTTTGGCAAAAAATATTTTTAGGTACATTTATATTGTTCGTCATTATTTTTGATATAGGTGTGTATTATATTGTTTCATATTCATATGATACAAGCTTGGAAAGGGAGACGGACAGTGCAATTCGAGAAGAGGGGGTAATATTGTCTTCTATAACAACTAGCATTATTAATGCAGAGAGGTTAACTATAGGCGCAGCACAGAATGCAGAAAATTTACTTGCTATTGTAGCACCGCTCGCGTCATATTATGAACCACAAGGGATTAAATTGGCGTTATATTTAAATGATGAAATTGTGTATAGTACAATATCAGAAGCTGATGAAAAACAATATTTAAAGTTAGAATCACAGATACCAAAATATGAGCATTTAAAATTAGTATATGCACGTAATATTACTCAGTTAAATAGTTATAAAGAAGATATTGGTAGTATATTTGTTGTATTAAATGCAGTAGTGTTTGTGACTTTAGGAATAGCGCTATATATTTTACTAAACATTTTAACAAAACCTATAAAAATGCTTAATAAAGCAACCGCAGAAATATCTTCTGGAGCTTATGATAAAAGAGTGAAAATTAAGAGTAAAGACGAAGTGGGTGATTTAAGTAGTTCCTTTAATCAAATGGCAGATTCAATACAAGATAAAATTGAGCAATTAATAGAAGCATCTGAAGTAAAGCAGCAATTTATAGATAATTTATCGCATGAAATGCGAACTCCGTTAACTTCTATAATAGGATATTCAGAATATCTACAACAAGCAATGCATGATGAGGAGCAACGTATAACTGCTGCAGGGCATTTGCATGATTCGGCAGTACGTTTGCAAAATCTACATAATAAATTAATGGAATTAATTATATTTGAACAAAATAAAATACAGATTACAGAAGTTTCAATTTCTAAATTAGTTGATGCAACTAAATCAATGATGTTAACAAGATTAGAAGACAAAAAAATAACACTCCATGCAGATATTTCAAAGGATATAATTTTGGCTGATGAGACATTACTTTTAGCAATGGTAACAAATCTAATTGAAAATGCAATAAGAGCGTCTGAAGAAAATCAAGAAATTAGGTTGAGAGTTTATGAAGATCAATATCCAATTATTGAAGTATGTGATGATGGATGTGGAATGGAAGAAAAGGAAATAGATAAAATTACAGAGCCTTTTTATAGAATTGATAAATCAAGGTCACAAGCTTCTGGTGGGGTGGGATTAGGACTTACATTGTGTAAAAAGATTGTAACTTTACATCATGCTACAATGATAATAAAGTCAAATATAGGAAAAGGAACAACTATTCAAATAGTATTTAACAACTTGATTACAAATAGATAGTAAATTCCTTATATGTAATATATATGATATATATGTAAGGGAAAGATAAGAGGAAAGGAGAAAAATGATGAAAAAAAGATTTATAGGTAGTGCATTAACAGCTATATTTTTATGTGCTATTATGGGATTTAACAGTTTTGCATTTCCTACATTAATAGCAAATATTTCGGATGTAAAAGAAGTTAGGGTGGTTGAAAACCCAAATTTGGAGGTATTGAGGGACGAAACTAACATAACAATTGATTTAAAGATTAATTCTATAACCGAAGAAGAGGCTGTAAATATAGCGGTGAAAAGGATGAAAGAAGATGGAAGGGAAGATGTAGAAAAGTTAGAGTATAAAACACGTTATGTTAAAGCAATAGAACCATTAGATGAAGCTATGTGGTGCGTAACTTTTTATTATGAAAATGAAAGAGCAACGAGTGTTACAATTGATGCGAAAACAGGAGATGTAGGAATGTTTAGTGGTGTAATTGATGGTAATGAGCAAATTACTATAAGTAGTATATCATACGATTTAAGTGAAAGGATGTTTTATATATATGATAAAGACTATTTGTTAGTGGATTTTGGTGAATATGAATTATCATCAACAGGTGATGGCATAGAGTTAAATACAAATGGTGTTGATGTGCGAATTGATTTTGGTGAATTAGAATTATCATCAATGGGTGATGATAAAGAGTTAATTGAAATTGGTGTTGATGTACAAGGTGACTAATAGTATATGACTTACTCTGGAGGACAAAGATTAAATAATTAAATAATATCCCTTACAAAATAAAAATGTTGCTTGATGTAAGCGACATTTTTACTTTTTTGTAGACTTTTATTAATATATATGGTATATTTATTAATATGTGTAATTATACTAAGTGTACGACAAGAGAAAACTATAACAGATTGGAGTGGATAACAAGTGAGGTTTGTTAAGTTCGACGAATTGAGAAACGGAATGAGAACTGCAAAACCAATATACAATAAAAGTGGTGTATTGTTATATGGAGTGGATACAGTTATAAATGAAAATTTTATTGAAAAGACGAGGGATTTAAGTTTTTTGGGTTTATATATACTTGAGCCAGCCGAACCGGTGCCACCTATGGTGGAAGAAGAAATTGAGATTGAAAAATTTAAGTTAGTTACATGCCATTTGCTGCAAGCTCAATTACAAGCAGCTTGTAAAGGGGAAAAGTTTTTTTTAGATAAGTTAACAGATGATGTTATTAGCCATTATGGTAAGCTAAATGAAAAAATTTCATACATACAAAGTTTGCGTATGAATGATGACTTTGTATATAAACATTGTCTTTCGGTTGCCATGTTGTGTGCTATGATATGTAATAAGCTAAAGCTTGAAAGAAAAGAGCAGCAATACATAGTTACAGCTGCGTTTTTACATGATTTAGGAAAAATTATTGCACCTTCAGAGATTCTAAATAAACAAGAGAAACTAACGCCAGATGAACTTAGTATCGTTAGAAATGCAGAATTAGAAGGCTTTAACTTGATAAAAAATAATTATGCGATTCCGGCAGGCATAAGAAGATACTTAACACAGTTATACATGATTAAATCTAATAACATGCCATCTCATCCAAAGTTTGAGGTGAATAACATTCTTCTAGGAACAAAAATAATACAAGTTGCGGATATGTTCGATATACTTACGGCTATGCGAATATATAAGGACCCGATGTCTGAATATTCAGCTATAAATTTCTTTATGGAACACGAAGACCAATATGATGAAAAAGTAGTGCAGGCTCTTATTGACAGCATAAATATATTGCCGTCTGGTTCTTGCGTGGAGTTAAGCAACGGAGAAAGAGGTCTGGTAATTCGTGAAAATGAATATTATGTTTTAAGACCTACAGTATTAGGCTTTGAAACAAATATCATATATGATTTGGCACAGCGTAAAGTATTTGAAAAAATAAGGATAAAAGACATTATGAAGACTATGGATAATAGATTTGTAATGGATATAGAAAGAGTAAAAAAGAATATAGCAGAAAGAAATAAAATATAGAGATAGTTCACTAAACAGCAACTATCTCTATATTTTAGGATTGCTATGAGATTTAAAGCCTTCTCCTAAGATTTCAGTAGCAGAAGATACTATCATAAATGCCAGTGGGTCAATCTCTTTAACATAACTTTGGACTTTTGGCAGATGTTGTTTTTTCATTGCACACATAATAATTTGCTTTTCTGTATTTGTATAAGCACCTTCACCGGCTATATAAGTTACGCCTATTTCTAATTCAAGTAATAGCTTATCTGTTATGTCAGTATTGCTATTGCTTATTATAAATACAAGTTTGGCTCCGTCTAATCCATATAAAACTTTATCCATAATAATTCCCATTAAAACAACACAAATACCGGCGTACATAGCGATTTCTACGTCATTAAAAACAAATGCAGATAGGGTTACAATTACTATATCTGTAGCAGTAAATAGTATACCTGAACTAATATGTGGATATTTAAGACGTAAAAGGCGTACAACGATATCAGTGCCACCTGAAGTTGCACCTGACCTAAAAATTATTCCAAGACCAATAGCGCATAAGCAGCCACCAAAAACTAATGCAAGAATAGGGTCATTAGTAACAGATTCTATATTAGAAGTTAAATCTATAAATATTGAGCAGATAGTAATAGCATATATGGTAGATGCTAAAAATTTAGTTCCAAGTTTATATGCACCTAATAATAGCAAGGGCAAATTAAAGATAAAGGAAAGAAGACCAACAGACCATCCTGTAATATGGTTTATTATAATAGAAAGTCCACTTATTCCACCGGGAGCAAGATTATTTGGAGTAAGAAAAACACTTATTGAAAAAGAAAATAAAAAAGAGCCAATAGTAATGCCTAAGTATTTGTATAAAATCAATAATCGTTTAGATTTAATATATTTAGACATATTGGCTCCTTTAAAATTTTAAAATTAGTTATTTTTATAATAAAATATTGCGAGCTGTGTTCTATCTCTTAAATTCAATTTTTCTAGTATTGTGCTTATATAATTTCGAACAGTTCCTTCGCTTAAAAAAAGCGTTTCTGCAATTTCCTTATTGCTGAGTCCTTCGGCAACCTGAACAATAACATCATATTCTCGTTCTGTTAAGTCGTATGAGTTCAAGTTCGATTTCATATTAGTATTCATATTTGGAAGCTTTGCAGCGATTTCCTCGCCATATACATTCTGACCACTATGTACAGCTTTTAGTGAAGGAATAATGCTTTCAAAGTTTTGTTTTAATAGATATCCTTTTGCACCAAGTTTTA
>JAVBUL010000147.1:0-4865 GCA_031555415.1 Lachnospiraceae bacterium
TCGTTCCGGTAAACCGGGCGAAATAAAAACCTGTAGATGCAGATTGTCCACCCAACCAAAGCACACCTTCACCATCAGTTTTCATATCATTGATAACCCAGACAGCATCTATTTCAGACCTGGGAGTTGTCCAGGATTGCCAATTATTACCATCAAACTTATTCAGATAAAACAAACTGCCGACCCATACATTGTCATTATTATCGATAATGATAGAATAGCAATATTGGTTATTACGTAATCCTGAGTTTTCCGCATTGTAATTTTCACATTTTTGCCCGTCAAATTTACAAATTCCTTTATTTGCTGTTGTAATCCATAGATTTCCGGTTTTATCTTTCGCTAAACTCCGGATATGATTTTCGGGCAAACCTATATTTTCCTGATTATAAAATATTCTTTCTCTCGTCTTTTTGTTCATTTTCACCAGCCCAGCATCGGTCGCAATCCAAAGAAAATCTTCATCATCAAGAATATAAGTTATCATTTTTTGATTAGTAAAATCTTTATTTTCTGTCAATTGCGAGTAAACTTTATCTGAAAATAATAGTAAAATAACTATTACAAAAAAAACAATTCCCTTAATTATATTATTTGTCATACAACTTTAATGTTAAATAGAGAGATAGTCTCATAATATAGAGACTATCTCCCAAAATGTTTATTAATTAACAATAACTTTTTTTATATTAACAATGTTGTCAATGATTAATCTGACCAGATAAACTCCTTTTTCAGAAATATCTATGGAATAATGATAATCTCCTGAGTTTAGATTTTGATCATTAACAATAGTTTTAAGTATATTTCCTCTTAAATCTACCACATCTAATATTACATTCTTTGCATTAACTTGCAATGAGAATTCTATTGAAATATTATTTTTTATAGTAAAAATTTCCATCTCTGTTGAATTACTATACGATTCTTTCACATCCGTAGACTGCTCTGTCGATTTTGAAGAACGTAACTGAGTGATCATTCTTGAAATATATTCTACACATGTACTTTGCGGAGGAGTTACAATATCAATTAAAGATGCTGCTCTTAGTGCTATGTTTGAATTTTTAACTTCATTTAATAATATTCTATTATTGGGACTATAAAGCGTCAATGCATCAACAAGAATTAAGGCCATTGCATCTTCTTCCACTTTTTCAAATGCAAGGTAATTTGCCCCAGCTACTGCATTACAAAAATCAATAATCTCCTGATATTCATAGTTTTTAAATTTATTCGGATTGCTATTTTTTGAATTACTCCAAGTAGCTTTCCATGTATTATATTTACTTGTAAATGCTTCTTTTTCGGAAGTAGTCATATTCGCTTTCTCCGCAGCAAAAATATCTTTGATAATACTACTATATTGAACTGTCCTCAAAATTACTAATCCTTCAGCGATAGCTTCCGCTAATGTATAAGCATATCCTGTTCCATATCGAACATAATGTTTTTGTATTATTCCATAGCCGTTATCTCCTGACAGTGAATTCCTTGGGTGAAATGTTCTCATTAAAGATCCAGGCTTACTTTCCCAGTTATACCCATGAGGATGAGCGTCAGCTCCTTTTTTTATCGAAGCATGAGTATAATCAATGTATGACCCCATATTAATTCCCCATAAATCAATAACAGCATTATCCCAATTTGCACCATTTCTTGTGTACAAAGCACAACTATCATAGCGCATTGAAGTATAAAACATGTCAAAAGAAGCTAAATCATTATCTTGAACATAATATAGAGAAAATGGTGAACAAGGCCACTCCCAGTATTCTGTAATTCCACCAGACCAACTAATACAATTGTATTGTAATGAAGCTGGTGCAGATTGTATTGCGTCATCTGCGGTTAAATTAGGGAACCATGCGTATGCTGTTGAATTTTGACATCCTACATATAAATCACATTTACCATAAGGATTATATGAACTATTATTTGCAAGCAAAACTCCATGTACAGGCCGTAAAAACTGCTTCTTTATTCTGGAATTGACCCCCCAATAATAACTTCCAGTGGTACCAGGTACAAAATTATCATTAAAAGCCGCTACTTTTACAGGCGTTTCCAGACCCTCTGTTATCCAAATACAAGGGTCTATATTTTTATTATAACATGTGAAAGTATTATATACTCTTTGATTATCTTGAGTATATTTATATTCAGTTCTAGATAGTAAAATATTATTGTAATAATATTGGCCATTAACGTTTAGATTAGTTAAACCCATGGTTAAATTATTTTTTGAAACGACCAAAACATAATAATAACCTGTAGTTGGAATCGTAATATTAATTGAAGCAAGACAACTGGAATTTGAGACACTATTCCAAGAGTAGATTTCCGGATTATTATAACTGTATAAGAACAATTCATGTGCAAAATTATCCACTCCAGTAGTTGCAATAAAAATTTGCTGACCGGCGTTAAAATAATAGGGGGAACAAAATGTAGGTGCTAGATCAACATCCATTTGATGGTAATAATTCCCATACGGATTTGGCATTTGATAACTCCTTAACATCACTTCGTTTTCACTACTATTGGAAGTTCTTAATACAGAGATTGAATCACACACTATTTTTTTTGCTTTTTCATAAAGTTCTTCATATTTTGAAGATTTTATTTTTGCATTCTTTGACACTGTTGCTAAACGAATAAATTCCACTTGTACCATTTCCGGAAGAATTGAAACTATCGAAATAATATTTTTACCATTTTTCAAGGTAATTTTCTTATTGTCAGACAATCCTATGCCTTGCCAACCTTCTAATATCGGATTTATAGTTCCTTTTGTGTTACCATTAACGACTACCTCATACTTGTTAAAAGTCCCATCTCTTAACTGGGAAGGTATCATCCAGACATTCAAAAAATAGGCTCCAGGTTTTGCAATCACCTCAAATGAGGTAAAACATTGATTACCTATAACTTCTTGTTTATATTCAGTTATAGTTACTTCGCCTCCTAAATCTTTTATAAATTTAACCTTATCATTCTCCGCATAACAGATAGCGGATAAAAAGAGTAAAATTAGGGTAATGTTTCTCATAGAAATAAAAGTTAGTATTTGAAACTTTATTTACATTTGACATACTATCAGATTTGAGTAAGAGAGATAATCTGATTGCATCTTAACAACTCCCTTCCGTCCTGTTCATTCTGGTTCATTCCGGAATAAATACGAATGCTCCTTTTCTGTTTGCTCCATGGGCGCATCTTTTTTAGGTTTTAAATTAAAAATCACCGGTTGTGTTTTTCATCTTCGTTAACAATGCCAAAAATACCATTCTTCATCCAAAAAACAAATAGCAAAAGCACCCCATACAGGTTTTTATACCGTCTGTAACGTACTAATTCCTTACTTCTCTTTTTATTACAAAAAAGGGGATACAGTTTTTTTTTGTGAACAATCGGTTTATAATCTTCTTCTGAACCTATTCATTCCTGAATGTAGCCAGGAATTCTTTCAAATTTGAATTTTTACCCAAACCTGTTTTCCTCCGGATATTCGTTTTTTTGGACTGTACCGTATCCAATGCGATCCGTAAAATAATCCCGATCTGTGTATTATTCAGACCTGCATAAGTAAGGCAACATATTCTGAATTCCTTTTCACTCAGTTCCGGCAATTGAACTTTCAATGCATCCAAATAGCCATCATACATATTATTTATAATCTGATAGATTATTATCCAATTGACTCCTTCTTTCCGACCAAAAACAATTTCATTGACCTTTTGAATCAGTTTCTTATTTTTAACAACTTCTTCATCGTTCAGAAGATGTTCTAAAACAGCAATCTGTCCCATGATTCTAAATTGCACGGCCAAGGCGCTCCGGTATTTATTCTCATTTTCTTTTGAAACAGTTGAAAGTTCGTTTAATTTCTCCAGATAGTCATCTGATTCGCTGCTCAATTTCTTGTTCAACTTATAATTCCGGTATAGCGCTACAGAAATTAGAATAACCAGAACAACTAAAATTCCACAACTTATAAGTAGTCCGGTTGCGATTGACTCTGTATGTAGTTTCATTGCGGTATGTTTTTATTGGTTGATTATAAGGGCGTTTTTTTGCATATCTGAACATTTTCATATATTTGTACAGAAGATAGTTTCTCTGTAATAACTATTTTTGTCTGAATAATTAAAGTTCAGGGAACAGTTTCCGGGTCTTACAAAAATTGACAAAGTTCATGAGTATAAAAATACATATTCTTAATTTTTAACATCTATGATGCCATATCGGTTCATATATTTCTTGCTGACAGTTATCACAGAGGTAGATATTCCATTCAAATTTTTACCGGCTATAAAATATTTGGATATTACGTACAATTTGTAGTTCAATTGACATTTATTGGAACTTATCCCATAATTCATAATTAATTTCAGAGACTGTTTAAGAATTTTTCATCAGGTCTTTTTTAGATATTTGTAGTCGATTTGAGCATTTGATTTTGAGAAAATAGCGGGCTATTTAGGCGCAAAACAGCAAAAAAGAATATGAAAAAGCATCAGTTTCAGATTTAATATATTGCTTGTAAATTTTTAAACAGTTTCTCAATCCATGAAAAAAGTTCTATTGATACCAACAATCGCGGTTTTGTTTTTTTTAGCAAAAGCCGGCGCTCAAACCAATAGGGAAGGATACCTCATTACCCCTGTTCCCTTTACCTCTGTAAAAGTAACCGATGCTTTCTGGGGACAACGGTTGAAAGCCAGCCGGGAAGTAACGATTCCGCTTGCATTCAGTAAATGTGAAGAAACGGGAAGATATGAAAACTTTGTGAAAGCGGCACATCCAAGTACGGATCATAAGGTGGGAGGTTTCTCTTTCGATGATACCGACGTGTACAAAAC
>JAVBUL010000194.1:0-5123 GCA_031555415.1 Lachnospiraceae bacterium
TTCTCAACTTTTATTTCATAAGTAACCTTCATACCTGCATCATTATAAGATGCACTATCAAGAATGTTTAATACTCTCTTGCTTGAATCATATGGATCTAAATCACAGTCAAATTCACAGGTAGCTCTGATAGATGAATCATTTCTTGTAAATGGTTTTTCACCTTGAATAGTAATAAACTCATCGCCTTCTGCTACATTTCCTGTCTTATAATCTGCTATTTCTACCTATTTTTCAATATAGAAATTACCAATCATAAGTGCGCCTTCTGTTAATGATAGTTCTATAATGTTTTCACCAGCACTAAGTTCTAACTTAAGTGGGTCTGAATGACGATATGAAGCATCAATAATATATTGCTCCTGCCACTCCATTACTTTACTTGGAAGAGATACTATTTGATTATCATATCTGTCTGTCTTTGGATCAGAATCATCTTTCCATAAACTCTTATGTAAGATTCTATTACATTCATAAAATGGAACTTCTCCATTTAATTTCAAGACAGTTTCTGGCACTAATATTGATTTCTCTTCATTTGCCAAAAAGTCGTAACCTAATACGTATACTCCATCCTTTGGAACATCAATTTTGAATTTAGCTGTGTCCCCTAATTCTAATAATACAGCTTTATTCTTGTAATCGTGGTTATCACTTGTCAATGTTCCTTCGCTTTCTTCTGCTAAGTAAACGTCTTCAACGAGATATTCTAAAGTATCTCCTGTATACTCAGGAAATTTATACTTTGAACTAACTATTGTATAGTTATTCTCAATTAAATCATTGACATATTTTGTTTTCGATGTAGAAGTATTTTCGGTGTTATCCTCTCCATCATTTGCTGCATCCGCATCGTCATTTGTATCACCGCTTGTATCATCTTGCTCAACCTTTGTTTCATCATCTGGAACATCAGTTGTTGCATATGCTGAAAACTCACATGATAACATTGTTACTAACGTGCATAATGCCACAATTCGCGTCAGGCCTCGTCGTCTCATATACCTGCCTCCCTCTGTTAATATTAATTTAAGAATGACCAAAACGGCTTGCCTTTATTGTCATTTATCACAAGCCGAAATTTTGGTCATACTTACACCATAAGGACATTATATACACTTTTGACATATTAGTCAAGGTTTTCAATAGGTAAATTTGTACATTTTTAACATATTTAGACTACTTCTATTTATTCATCGCTATTACTTGCACTTTTAATATATAATAACAACAATTGCATTCAATATACTGCCGTTTATGTTAATTTTCGCACAATTACATATGTAATCCATTTGGTACTTTTGCACAAAAGACTAGATTTCGTCAATCTTTTGTATAATGCAAAAAGAGGCCAACGCCTCTTTTTGTAATTTACCAATCTCTATTTAGATATTTCTATTTTTTATTCTTCATCATCATCTTCAGATTTCTTTGATGATTTTAATGCTACAACAAGTACTATCACTACTACAACCACTGCTACACCAGCAACAATACCATAAATAACTGTTGGGCTCATGCCTTCGTCTGTTTCTTCTGTAACATTAAGATATGACGCTTGATCTTGTCTTGCTGCTGCAGGTGTAATTGTTTCAACTTCAATTTTATCTTCTAACTTAATTGAGTCTTTAACTTCAAAACCAGTAATTTCTTTGATTTCATCTGCTGTTAAAGCTCTATCAAATACATAAAGATCGTCAATTTCTCCGTTAAGTGGCAAATCGCCTGCCCAATATGTTACGCCTAATACAACATTTGTATCATCACCAATCGCCGGTCTAGTTGTTGTATAATTCACTGTATCCGATGCAGCTCCCTCTGGTAAAACTCTTGATTTCAATACAGCTTCACCATTAACATATACTACAGTAACTAAATCCTCACCTTCTTCTCTGCAAACCCAAGTAATATCAACCCATTTTTCTAATTCTATGATTGAGTTTTCAACTTGTGCAAACGCTTGGTATTGAGTTTTTATAACATCATCATTCTCAGACCACATTTTTGGTGAATTTGTTCCCTCAAGATTTTTAGCTGGATCACTAGCAGGCAACAATGCCCACCATTTTTGTGGACTATCTTTACCATTCATAGAATCCAAGAAAATCCAAGGTGTTGCAAATGTAACTGCATGAAGTTTTGTTTTAAAAGAAAAACTAAACTCACCCTTTGTAATTTTTGAATCAAGTTTTAATCCATAGCCACCTGCACCTGTAAAAGAAACCGCTTTACCATTTACACCATCAACAAATTTTGCTTCTGTAGCTGTAATAGGTGTAGCTGAAAGTAAGTTACTACCTGTAAGTGTTGCCTCTCCACCTTTCTCATTTGCTAAAGTATCATCAAATGAATAATATCCAACATAATCTGTTGGAGCCGCTGCCATAGCTGTCATAGCCATAGACATAGTCATAACTGTTGCTGCTGCAACTGCTAATATTCTCTTTCTCATTTTAAGTCCTCCCTGATATCTTATTTGAAATTGATAATTTATGTGACTCTACCATAAATATGTAATAATATTACCATATTTACTATATTTAGTCAATGACATTCTAAACTAATTTGTAAAAAAATTGCCCACTTTTATTAATAAATAGCAGGCAATTTATATTTATTTACTTGTTAATATTATTTATTTCTTTTTCTTTGTTGCTACCAAGATACCTGCAACTACTACTACAGCAACTACTACAATAACTACGATAACTACTGGATTAACACCTTCTTCATCATCTTTATCTGCTGGTGTTGTTGTCTTTGCTGGTGCTTTTGTTGTATTATCTTCAGCTGGTGTTGTCTTATCTTCGCCAGTTTCATCACCTGCAACTTTAATGTCTGTAACTTTACAAAGCTCACCACTAAGTGAAATGTAAATTGTCTTTGTAGCATCAACAGGAATTGTTGTTGTTGATGTAATACCACTATTTGTAACTACTAATGTAACCTTATCGTTATCTTTTGTAGCTTTTACTGTACAATCTGCACCCGCTTTGTTTGCTTCTAACCATGTTGCCCATCCAGCATCATCTGTTGGAGCACCTGTTGATTCAATCTTATATCCTGCTGCTGTCCAGTTATCTAAACCTGCACCTGTATTAGCTGCACCTGTAACACCGTTAACATTATCTGGTGCCCATGCATAATTATCTGATCTAACTACTGCATATTCAAGGTAACCATTTCCATTAACCTTAGCTTCATCTCCTGCATAAACTACAACAACTGGTGTATCGTGGTTAAATGTTGCTGTATCATATGTTGTGCCTTTAAAGTTAACTTCAACACCATCTGCTGTTACTTCAAAGCCTTCTGTATGTGCTACCCACCAACCTGTACAGTCGATATCTGCTGCTGCAAATGCACTAAGTACACTTGAAATAGCCATTGTTGCTACCATAGCAACTGTTAATAATTTCTTTCTCATTATAAAATTTTCCTCCTTAAAAAAATATTAAATAACCATAAATCGTATTATATAATATTCTCAAAAATAAGTCAAGAATATTAAGATTATTATTTGAAATATTTTACACCTGACTCAAATATTTCCATATCTTGTTCTCCGTAGATGTTGATTGCTACTGAATCCCCTCTTCTTTCAGAATGAGCCATCTTACCAAAGCATCTTCCATCAGGGCTTGTTATACCTTCTATTGCATAGTAAGAACCGTTTACATTCCACTCTTCATCCATAGTAGGATTTCCGTCTACATCTACATATTGTGTAGCTACCTGACCGTTTTCAAAGAGTTTCTTTATCCATTCTTCACTCGCAACAAATCTTCCTTCTCCATGAGAAGCTGGATTTACATAGGTTTTACCAAGCTCTGCTAACTGTAACCAAGGTGATTTATTTGTAACTACCTTTGTATATACCATTTTTGATATATGACGGTTAATAGTATTAAATGTAAGTGTAGGAGAGTTTTCATCCTGTCCTGTAATCTGTCCATTTGGTACTAAACCAAGCTTAATAAGTGCTTGGAAACCATTACAAACGCCAAGTGCAAGACCGTCTCTTTCATTTAAAAGTTTGTGTACTGCTTCCTTCATTTTTTCATTTCTAAATGCCGTTGCAAAGAACTTAGCTGAACCATCAGGCTCATCACCTGCTGAAAATCCGCCAGGGAACATTATAATCTGTGATTTTTCTATACTTTCTTCAAATACATTTACAGAATCTCTTATATCTTCTGCATTAAGGTTTTTAAACACCTTTGTTATTACATTTGCACCAGCTCTTTCGAATGCCTTTGCACTGTCGTATTCACAGTTTGTACCTGGGAACACCGGAATAAATACTGTAGGTTTTGCAATCTTGTTTTTACATACATAAACATTTCCCTTATCATATATAGGAGTGTCAAGTATGATCTTTTCTTGAGACGCTTTTGTTGGGAATACTTTTTCAAGTGTATTTTCCCAAGTTTCAATCGCTTCATCTAGTGCAATAGTTATATCTGAATATTTGATAGCATTTTCTTCTATAACACTTCCTATTACATTGTAATAGTTTTCAAGTTCACTTGACTTCATTATACTTTGAAGTTCTTCAAACTTTTCCTGTGAAACTTCTGCAACAATATTACCAAATTCTACTGCAAATAAATCTTCTTTAGATACAGCATTATCACAAATACTAACGCCTAATTTATTACCAAATGCCATCTTTGATACTGCAGGTGCAATACCCTTTGAATCAAGTGCATATGCTGACACTATAACCTTTGATGTTGTTAAACTATGAATAGCTTCATATAACTTCATAACCTGAGCATAATTTGGTTTATCGTATTCATCTCTTTCAATAGAAAATTTAACTAATTTATTTCCTGCTTTCTTAAGCTCAGGAGTAACGATTTCATCTTCCTTTGCAATATCAACAGCAAATGACACTATTGTTGGCGGTACATCTATTTCATTAAATGAACCAGACATACTGTCTTTTCCACCGATTGATGGAAGTCCAAATCCCATCTGTGCATCATATGAACCCAATAATGCTGCAAATGGCTGACTCCAACGTTTAGGGTCTTCTGTCATTCTTCTAAAATATTCTTGGAATGTAAATCTTATCTTTTTATAATCTCCACCTGTAGCCACTATTTTAGCCACTGATT
>JAVBUL010000175.1:0-32633 GCA_031555415.1 Lachnospiraceae bacterium
TTTTAATAATATTTTTCTCAATATCATATCCCATAATAACCACGCAATGTTCCGGTACAAGCCATTCATAATGCTTCCCATTATAATCCCATTCTTCATTTACATATGGTTCTTCCAAATTATTCGTTGTCCAAGCAACTATCGGATATCCATCTGTCAAATAACTATATAGTGTTTGAACCTCACAGTTTGTTAAATTCTTCGTCCTATACTCAAGTTGTAAATTATTTTCTCTAATATACTTCTGACTTGCTTTATATATTACATTTGCATAACAACCATATCCACCACTGCTCCTTGGGTTACCACAAAAGTGATTATAAAAATCACCAGGTCCATGCTCATACTTCTCCAAATAGTTATCTGCCAAGTCACATTTATCAACGCTTATACCTAGGTAATTTAGTACTATTGCTAATGATGTTATTTCACAGCCTGTCGGAAGTTCTGGATTCTGGTATATTAGCTCAACATCTAAATTCACTGCACCTTCAAATATTGTATTTGCATCCACTTCAACATCCAGATTTACATCTTTGCTCTCTTCCACCCCATTATCCGTACCCATGTCTGTTATATATCTATATCCAGTATATGATTCTTTGTATTCATCAAGTTTACTTTTACAACCAATCATTGAAATAACTAAAATCAAACCTACTATCAATACATATTTTTTACCTCTCAAGGCTACCTCCTTTGTGCATTAAGTTACATCAAAAAAGTCAATAAATGATTTCCATGCATCTGTATTATTTGTTTTATCTATATGTTCTCTTCTAAACTTCCCTATCATCTCGTATGTTAAGCTTCTGTCTGTAATATTAGGCGGTATCTCATCCGCTCTAAACCATCTAGCTTCCAATAACTCCTCCTCTTGAAGTTTCACTTCATCTGATTCATCCAATTCCACAAAATATCCTATCATCTGGGCATCTGTAAGTGCCCATGGTTGATTCTTGTAATACTGCACATTCTTAACTTTCAGACCTACTTCCTCCATAACTTCCCTATGAACAGTATCTTCAAAAGTTTCTCCTACTTCAACATACCCTGCAATCAGCGCAAATCTTTTAAATACACTGTTTCTATTCCTTGCAAGCAAAAGCTTGTCATCATTAATAATTGCTACTGTAACTGCTGGACATATTTTAGGGAATTGAATATTATGGCAATCATCACAGACCATTGCCCTTTCTGTTTCCGATGGTTTCATCTTACTTCCGCAACGTCCGCAATACTGATTATTTGTCTGCCACCTAAATATCTGCTGGGTTGTAGCAACTGCAAATGACTTATACTTTGGTTCAAAATGTCTTAAAATTTCATTACTAACCATCTCCAAACTATCATTTTCTTCAACAATCTCCCTGCTGCCAATTATATAATAGCTTTCCTCGTCTATCCCAATGCCCCTAAATATCATAATTTCAGGGTATAGTTTTCTTACTTTACCTTTCCAAACATCTGCATCCATTTTTCCATTTTCATCAAAAAATGTTGCTATTTTCGTATCTGCAAATGTAAGAAAACCATGCCCTTCTTTTTCTCTTTTCATAAGTATATCTTTCTTATCAAAAAAAAGCACTATGTCTGTTAGACTAGGGTATAGTTTAGCAAACTCACACTTATACTGTTTATTTTCAATATCTTGTAACATTTTTACCCTCCAAAAAGATTCATAATACTAACTTAATAGTATTATATTGCAAGATGGGACTTTTTACAAGACTGTAGTAAACTTTTCCATTATAAACAACTATTAGTATATAACGTCTTCAAACACTCCACATGCTATTTTTGTGCCTGAATCTCCTGATGGCTGAGTAGTAAAATCATCTCTATCTGAGTGAATAATGACAGAACGTCCACGAATATCTGCTATCGAAAGAAACTCATCATAAAAAAGCATATAACTATATCCATTGTTATTCATAATAGGCGGTAAATCTCCTTTATGATGTGGATGTGGCTTATTGCCAGGATTATAATGACTTCCGGTATTTGCAAAATCATCCGAACAATCTCCATTTTCATGTATATGCATACCTAAAAAACTAGGTTCATCTAAATTCTCATTAGGCAAACCACTTATTTCAACTTCAAATAGAACTCCTCTCATGGGTAAGATGAAAATATTTACCAACCCAAATATATTGGAGTTCGCACTATTTCCTCTTATTTCTGCCCTTAGATTTGGTTCATTATTATATAACATCCTTAAAAATAAATTTGGATTTTGCATCCATACCTCCCAAAAAAAGTAATATACTTCAATATATGAGATATAAAAAAAGATAATGCCAATTTTTACTCTCATCTAAATTGGCATTAATAGATTAAATTCTATCTGTATTATGAAACTATTATCTTCGATTTTCCCAAATACATTTCCGTTCATTTTCTCAACAAATCCTTTGGCTATGGCTAATCCCAAACCTGTAGATATATTTGTCCTAGCTTGGCTTGACTTATAAAACCTATCAAAAATCTTATTAATATCTATTGTTTCTATATTTTTAACTGTATTACTACAAGAAAATAATACTTTTTTATCTTTTCTTTTTACAGAAATAACAATTCCGGGATTATCCACATCTATATGCATTAATGCATTCTTAATAATATTTTGTAATATCCTGTCTACTGCCACTGGGTTCGCATTAATCATCATCTTTTCTTCAATAATATCTACCGTAGGTTCAATACTTTTCACTTTAAAATCTTCATAAAAAGAAAATGCCACATCAAAAACATGCTTTGTGAAATTCACTTCCTCGCACTCTAGCATAAACTCATCGTCAATAAGCTTTGTGTATGTAAAAAGCTCTTCTAACATAGCTTTAAGGCTATTTATTCTATTTTCAATAATAGCAGAATATCGTGCTTGCTCCTCCTGTGATGATGCTTCCAACATTAGTTGAAAATACCCATCTAACGAAGTAAGAGGCGTTCTAATATCATGTGAGATATTCGTAATAGCTTCTTTTAAATTCATATCATATGTCTTATATTTCTTCTCTATTCTACGTGAATAATCTAAAAATTCATTTATATTGTCTGTAAGCTCCAATATCTCCTTTTTTGAAAGTTCTGATGTAACTAGAGTATTTCCTCCATGCTTTATCTGAAACGACATCTGGCGACAGATTTTTCTTATCTGTCGCCTATAGATAATATATGAAATTGTGCTTACAAAAGCTACTATACTTATAATTATCGTATACCAAATCATATTTTTATTTTACATCCCTTTTCTTTGAAATTGTCATTCCTATTACTAGGGCTATTATAGCATAAATAACTCCCACTGCAACAGACCTAATTAAAACTGAATTTGCTACAGTATCTGTAATACTTTTAACATTACCTGTTATCATATAGTTTGTTAAATCAAAGCTTTCACTTACTCCAAGCTTATTTATCAGTACATAATTAACTAACGCAGATACTATTCCGAATGTTCCCGCTGCCGCACAGATTCCTATCGTAATTGCTGCTCCAGAATTTCTTATAAGAGTACAAATCATTGAAATTACAATTCCAAATACTACATGAAGTAATGTCTGAACTAAAATGTTAATTATCATGCTCCCTGTTCCTGCAAACGAGACATATCCAAATATTATTTTAGAAGCAAAAGGGATAAGTATTAATTCTAAAGCTATAATAACTATTGAAAACATTGATATTACTAATATATTTGACAGAAAAAAACTCCCCCTGCTTCGCGCTTGTCCATTAATAGTTTTTATATATCCATGTTTTTCTTCTGCTCTTGTAAACACAACTGCAAAAACCGTAATCAATATTAAAAGTATTCCACTTGCAATATTATAGAAAAATAACTCACCTACACTTATTTTATGATTTTCGTCCAGCCATGAAGAATTCCCCTGCATTTGAACTCCCACTACAACTCCATCGCCATCTTCCATTTCTGACATCTGTTCCTGATATGCCTTATTTTCTTGCATAAGTTTCAAGTCCACTTTGGCTATATAAACAGTAAAAAAAGTAAACCCGATTGTTATTAACAACATAACCAATGTTATTTTTGACTTCAACATTCTATATAAATCCATTTTAATAATATTAAGCATTGATTTTACCTCCTGTTACTGAAAGATAGTAATCCTCAAGGTCTTCATTCTTCACTATGATACCAAGAATCTTTATATTGTTTTTTGCAAGCTCTAAAACTATTTCTCCACTATCTGTAAGTCTTTCATAAACATATATTGTATTTGTATCAACTACCTTATAGTTAGATATTCCCATTCCCTCAATAACCGTGCATGCTACCTCTATCTTATCTACCTTTAATTCAATATGCTCCTGACATTTAGCAAATAACTCTTCCTTTGTCAGTTCCTCTATCAATTTACCGTTATTAATTATTCCATATTTTGTTGCAATTTTTGAAAGTTCTTCTAATATATGGCTGGAAATAATAATAGTTATACCCTTTTCACTATTTAGCTTTTGTATAATATCTCTAACTTCAACTATACCTTGAGGATCTAAACCATTTATAGGTTCATCTAAAACTAGAAAGTCTGGATTTCCAACAAGTGCAAGACCTATCCCTAAACGTTGTTTCATACCTAGAGAAAATCTTCCTGCCTTTTTACTTCCTACATCACTTAGACCTACTAACTCAAGAATTTCCTCTATATAGCCTGACTTTCTAATTCCACAGCAAATACATTTTAGTTTTAAATTTTCATACGCCGTCATTGTTGGGTAAATTCCCGGTGCTTCAATTAATGTTCCAATCCTTGATAAAACCTTACTACTTTCCTTAGAATCATATCCAAATAGCGAAAATTCTCCTGAAGTCGGACTCGACATTCCGCTTATCATTTTTAAAAAAGTGGTTTTACCTGCTCCATTTCTTCCAATGAAGCCATATATATCGCCTCTTTTTATGTGTAAACTGACTGAATCAACTGCTTTTTGCTTTTTATACTGTTTTGTTAAACAATTTGTACTAAGTACATAATCCATCTATACTTTCTCCTTTATTTTTTATTTCTTTTATAATAACATTTGAGTACAAAAAAATAGCAAATAAAAGTTAAAGAAATGGTAAACTTTTATTTGCTAAGTTTAAATCCAATGCCCCATACTGTTTCTATATACTCAAAATCTGAATATATTTTTAACTTTTTTCGTATGTTGCCGATATGGACATTTATAGTTTTATCTTCTCCCATATAGTATTCTTCCCAAGCATAATCATATATATCCTGCTTTGAAAATACCTTTAAAGGATAGCTCATCAAAAGCTCTAGTATTTTTAATTCCTGTTTTGTCAGATTCAGTTTATTTCCTGATATATATACGCTAAAGTCCTGCTTATTAAGCTCCAAATCTCTAAACTGTAATATATCCTTTGCAGGACTTACATCATTATTAATTCTTATTTGAACTGCCACTCTTGCAAGCAGCTCCTTTATATTAAACGGCTTTGTAATATAGTCTTCTGCACCTGATGTGAGTAAATCTACTTTACTATCTATTTCATCCTTTGACGAAACAATTATAACAGGAACATTACTACCTTCCCTTATTTTTTCAAGCACAGTCTTTCCATCCATTCCCGGCAACATCAAATCGAGGATAATCAGTGAATAATTATCCCCTTTTGAATAATGCAATCCCTCTGTGCCTGAAAATGCCTGAGTACATTCATACCCATTCTTTTTAAGGGTCTCATAAATTAAGTTATTTATATCATTGTCATCTTCTATAATTAATATCTTCTTCATTATCTCGTCTTAGACTTCAAAAATCAAATCGCCATATGATGGCATCGGCCAAAGTTCCTTATCAACTATCATCTCTAATTTGTCGATTGGTGCTCTAAGCTCATCCATAGCAACCTTAACAACATCCTTATATGTATAAGCTTGCTCTTTTCCTTCTTCCATAATTACTGCTTCCGCTTGCACCTTAACAAGATTTTCCAGTGCCGATTTTGCGTCATTAAGAAGTGCATTTGCAGCCTTTAACATCCCAATTTGTGTTACCGGTTCTACTCCTGCTGCCTTTACTGCAATAACAGTATCTGCAAGTTCTTTTGTATATTTAGTAACAGATGGAATCAACTGTTTAGATGCCATATCAATCATTGTTAAAGCCTCAATATTTATAGACTTAGCATATGTTTCATATAAAACCTCTTCACGTGACTCTAATTCAGTTCTTGTAAAGATATGGAATTTTTCAAATAATTCTATTGATTTATCTGTTGTCAATGCTTCAATAGCTTCTACCATTGTCTTCTTATTTGGTAAACCTCTTCTTTTAGCTTCTGCTACCCAATCATTAGAATATCCATTACCATTAAAGATTATTCTCTGATGTTCAGCAAAATACTGCTTAATCAAATCATGGCATGCCATATCAAAGTCTTCTGCCTTTTCAAGAATATCAGCTGCTTCGCAAAATGCCTCTGCTGCAATAGCATTCAATGTAGTATTTGGGCTTGCAACTGAATCCGATGAGCCAACCATACGAAACTCAAACTTATTTCCTGTAAAAGCAAATGGTGACGTTCTATTTCTGTCTGTGGCATCCTTCTTAAAGTCTGGAAGTGTATTAACTCCTGTTTGAAGAACTCCGCCGTCTATACAGCTTGTAGCTTCACCTTTTTCAACCAACTGCATTACAACATCCTCAAGCTGGTCGCCTAAGAATACTGAAATAATAGCCGGTGGTGCTTCATTTGAACCTAATCTATGATCGTTTCCAACATCTGCTGCTGACTGACGAAGTAAATCCGCATGTTTATCAGCCGCTCTCAGTATACAAGCAAGAACTAATAAAAACTGAATGTTTTGATTAGGTGTTTCTCCCGGCTCAAAAAGATTTACTCCATTATCTGTACAAAGTGACCAGTTATTATGTTTACCTGAACCATTAACACCTGCAAATGGCTTTTCATGTAATAAACATGCCATACCATGTTGTCCTGCCACTCTTTTCATAGTTTCCATTACTACCTGATTTCTGTCTACGGCAATATTAGCTATATCAAAAATAGGTGCTAACTCATGCTGTGCAGGAGCTGCTTCGTTATGCTGTGTTTTTGCTGTAACTCCGAGTTTCCAAAGTTCAACATTAAGGTCCTTCATAAATGCACCTACACGCTGTCTAACCGAGCCAAAATAGTGGTCGTCCATCTCCTGACCTTTAGGAGGTGCCGCACCAAATAATGTTCTTCCTGCATATATTAAATCTTTTCTTTGTAAATATTTTTCTCTATCAACAAGGAAATACTCCTGCTCTGCACCTACTGAAGGTGTTACCTTTGTAGCTTCTGTATTTCCAAACAATCTTACTATTCTAAGTGCCTGCTCATTAATAGCCTGCATAGATCTAAGTAATGGAGTTTTCTGATCAAGTGCTTCTCCTTTATAAGAACAAAATGCTGTTGGTATACAAAGAATTACACCTGTAGCATCTTCCTTTAAAAATGCAGGTGATGTACAATCCCATGCTGTATATCCTCTTGCTTCAAAAGTAGCTCTTAGTCCTCCCGAAGGGAATGATGAAGCATCAGGCTCACCTTTTATTAATTCTTTTCCTGAAAACTCTAATAACATTTTTCCATCCTCATCAGGAAGAGTTACAAATGCATCATGTTTTTCAGCTGTAATACCTGTAAGTGGTTGAAACCAATGTGTATAGTGTGTAGCACCATTTTCAACAGCCCAATCCTTCATAGCCTTAGCTACAATATCCGCTGTTTCAAGTGACATTTCACCACCTGTATCCATTATTTTCTTTACTTCTGCAAACACTTTTTTAGGAAGTCTTTCTTTCATTTTTCCTAATGTAAAAACATTTTTTCCAAAAATTTCTTGAACGTTTATAACTTCACTCATTTTGTACTTTCCTTTCGAGTTATCAATTTCCTATCAATAGTAAATAATGGCATTCCTAAAAGGAACGCCATTGTGCATCGTCAAATATACCATGATAAAAAGCTCTTGCCTTTAACCTTTTTAAAATACCTCATTTTATAACAAAATGCAAGTACTTTTTAATAAACTTTTTTATTATTAATTTCCACCTATTTGAATAGGTATAGTTGTTTCTTCTTCTGTTTCTTCTTCTACAGGTGCATTGGGAACATCCATAATTTGCTCTCTTCTTACGATTTGAACTATCATTCTTTTATCATCATCACCTGTACATGTTGATAAAGTCATAATTTTATCAGTGGCTTTTATTTCTCCTGCATCAGGGAACTGATATTTAGATCTCTTTTTGCAAGTTTCAATATAATTTAAAAAGTCTTCATCATCTTTAAATCTATACTGATATGTTGAGCTATCTGTATCACCTGTAAGATATATAGCAAAAACATAATATTTATAATGCTTATATCTAATATAAATATCAAATGTTGGATGTTCTTTATAGTATCCTGTTTGATAGTAATACCAGTTCAAACTTCCAAACATTGAATTATTTACACGAGATCCCATATTATGTCCATAAACAATACAGTTTTTCTCTTCTAAACCTTTATCCATACGATAATCTGCGAAGATGGCACCTACTGAACTTGCTTTATTATTTGCTAAATGATTCAAATAGTAATCATTATCAGAGTGTTGTAAAATTGGATTTGCTATATACTTGCCATCATCTTGTCTAATATATCCTTTTATCTCCGGATTAACACTTAGCATCAAATCAAAATCCCAAACCCACTGAGGTCCTTGTGAAGAGTTATTTAATGTAATACCCTCATCACCTTCATCTGTCTCATCTGTAGGATTTGTCGTTTGCTCCACCACATCAACATAAAGCATATCATCAATTTCCCTATTTATATCCATACTCTCTTTACTCTCCATATAAATAAGAGTCAATTCATATGATGAATATGAGAATATACCTAATGCCATAAGCATTACTAAATATCTTACTATCCTCTGCTTCATACTACCACCTACTTCATTATTATAATCCCAAAGTGTCTGTTATGCTCTGCCTACAGAACCAAAAAGCTCCATTTTTTCTTTTACAGTAGCTTTTATACCTTCATATCCTGGTGCTAAAAGTTTTCTTGGATCGAATCCCTTTCCTTCAAGATCCTTTCCTGACTCAATGTACTTACGTGTACCCTCTGCAAATGATAACTGACATTCTGTATTTACATTGATTTTTGCCACGCCTAATGATATAGCCTTCTGTATCATATCTTCAGGAATACCTGTTCCACCATGTAAAACAAGTGGCATATCTCCTGTTTTTTGGCTTACTGCATCAAGTGTTTCAAAGCTTAATCCTGGCCAATTTTCAGGATATTTTCCATGTATGTTTCCTATACCTGCTGCAAGCATTGTAACTCCTAAGTCTGCAATTTGCTTACACTCATCAGGATCTGCGCATTCACCTGCACCTACTACGCCGTCTTCTTCTCCACCTATAGAACCAACTTCTGCCTCCAAAGACATTCCATGTTCAGCAGCAATTTTAACTAATTGCTTTGTTTTTGCAATATTTTCATCAATTGGATAATGTGAACCATCAAACATAATTGATGAAAAACCTGCTTCTATACATTTCATACATCCGTCAAAACTACCATGATCTAAATGGAGAGCTACCGGAACTGTAATGTTAAGTTCTTCTAACATACCGTTTACCATACCTACTACAGTCTTATAACCAGTCATATATTTACCGGCACCTTCTGAAACGCCTAATATTACCGGTGAGTTCATCTCCTGAGCAGTTAACAATACTGCCTTTGTCCACTCTAAATTATTAATATTAAATTGACCTACAGCATACTTACCTTCTTTTGCCTTTATTAGCATATCCTTAGCTGATACTAACATATAAAAATACCTCCATACATAATTTTTAATTTAAGTTGTTCCCCAACTATATTTAAGTATAACTCAAATTTATTTCAAACACAAGCATTTGATATATAGGATCATAAATATTTGATATATCTTTTTTCTTTTATATATTGATAATTTAAGCACTCTACTTTGAACCATTGCAAATTCCTTTTCTTCGTCTGTTACTGAAGTTTTACTATAATTTGCCTTATCAAATATCTCTAGCAATCTAATGTTATCGCTATAATTATTTTGATAATTTTCAGCCAACCACCTTGCCTTACTTATATTATCTATATTATCAAAATATCCCACTTCTGCATATCTAAGCAAATCTTTTAGTTGCTTTTCACAGGCCAATGTCGATTCATCATTTTTATCTGATGACATTGCATCTTCTGCTTTTTTATCCTTATAACTCTTTCTTCCGAATACTATCGTCACAATACTTACTAAAAGTATAACCCCTAACCATCTTTCAATATTTATTTGTACACTTCGTTCTTTTGATAATACATCGGTACTCTCTTTTTCCTTGTCAACCGTAGTTCCTGTTTCCAACTGACTTAATTTTGATGTTGTTTCATCTGACTCTTTCTCACTTGTTTGCTCTGGCGTAGTACTCTCAATTATTTCATCTACAATTTCATTTGTGTATCCCGGTGTCACCTCTATAGGCATCCAGCCGTATCCTTGTATATATATTTCTACCCATGCGTGTGCATATCTATCGGTCACTTCAATTGTAACACTTTTATTATTTTCATAATCTTTTTGCTGACTTTCTGTTGGAACAACAAAATATCCTTCACAATATCTGGCAGGTATTCCCAACATTCTAAAAAGCATTACTCCTGCTGAAGCAAAGTGTGTACAATAGCCCTTTTTCTTATTATATAAAAAATCCATAATAAAATCTTCGTCATCATCTGTTTTTCCTGGACTAAGTGAATACTCACAACGTGAACTTAAAAATTTCTTTACAAAATGAACGTAAGGCATATATCCATGCTTATCTCCACCCTCTCTTAAATCATACCATTTACCATCATAAAACAATTCTTTACTAAATTCTTCCTCAAATTCTTGTAAAAATGTATCAATATTCACCGAAGTATACATTGTTAGGTAAACTTTATTACTGTCTATTCCATAACCTATCGCTTCACTATACACCTCTTGAACATCATCCCAGATACTTGGTAAATCTCCTTTACCAATCAAGCTTAGATTCTTCATTGTATAAACGTTATATTCTCTTGTCTTTACATCACTGTTTTCATACACCCCATCTTTTATAACGCTTATATCTGAACTTAGTTTAGCCCCATATGGAACATAAACGTTGTCACTTTTTTTCTCTTTAGTTACATATACATTACCATATCCTGTATAATCATTCGAACCGGATGCATGAAGCCAAAATGTCATATTTGACAAACCATACATTGAAACCTCTTCCAATCCTGAATTCCTTTTTATAACATTTTCTATTTGATTACTCTCATAATCAGTTATTTCATCCCAACGATTTTTAGAATAATGAGTTCCTGTATAACTTTTTAGGTACAAAGGAAAATCAACATTTCCATTTGCTGACACTGTTAGCATCTTTTCGTTTTTAAACTGAATCTCTCCCACTTTCCCCAGTTGGCCTCTACTCATTCCTCCTACTGATGATTCACTTGAAAATATCGATTCAATTAAACCTTGAATATCTAATTTATCCATATAATCATTAATGGATTTTTTTAATTCTACCATTGATTCGCTTCGTTTATAACCGCCACTAAATGCCACTTTAATATTATGGCCTAAAACAATGGATACCAGCATAATCACCACAACTATCCCACTGAGTGCTCCTATGTTTAATGTGGATTCATATAATGATTTTGCTATCTTTTTCTTTTGTTTCTTTGCTATATTAGAATATGAACAGGACATCACTGCTAATACCAGTAAATATCCTACAACCATTAAAAAGTAAAATCCATCAGGAGTTCCTGAATACAAATAACATATTACTGTAAAAAATGTTGCTAGTAATACATGAATCGAACTTGCAATACTTCGCCATGTAAAACAAAACAAAATAATAGTTACTATAAATGCTATCATTAATATCAGTGAGTCAATATCTACATCATCTTTAACCAATCCATAGCTATATGCTCTATTTGTTGCGTAATTTGTTTTAGGAGTCAATTCATTTCCAAGTGCAGCTAACAAATTACTTGCACCTTGTAAAATTGAGCTTATTCCTAAAAACATTGTAAACACTACTGTTGTTACCAGTACTATTAATGTTTTTATAATTTTATTTATTTTGGTAATATTAATTATCAACATAACCGTTTCTGCAATAAGTACCGTTATTATAATTCCAATTAAACTAATATCATAGAATATCGTATCATAAAATATTGCAATCGGGAAAATAGCACCAATGAATACTAATAAAAGTCGCATCACATACGAGCAAATCATCAAGTCCGTATGTTCTGTTTTAAGCTCTATCTCATCTTTTAACTCGATTGAATTTGATTCTTCTTTATGCTCTATCTTAACACTTATTACCTTTGAAGTTGTATAGTTCGAATCTTCAAAATACATTTTTTTTAGTTCATCATCATCATTTATTACTATCTTCATAAATTCCGCTGATGTATTATACATTTTTTCAACATCTCTTGTAGATACAAGTATACCTCTACGTCCCACATTGTTCTTTTCGAACTCATGATACATTATTTCCACATCTATTTTTGACATAAAATTTATCATGTATAAATATTCAAAATCAGCTTCCATAAATCCCGAATCTACATCTGAAAGTACAAACAGCCTAACTTTCATATTTTCATTTTCCAGACTTGTCTTTAGTGATAGTATATATGTTAAGTATTTATCCAACCTATACATACTTCTATCATCAAATGCAGTATCTATATATATATCTATTAAATTATCAAGTGGTTTACTATACTCTTTTACCACTAAATCTTCTGATTTAGCACTTAACTTCCAATGTACATCTCTCAAGCTATCATTATCTCTATATTCACGCACGCCAAATATCTGTGATTTTTCATTTCCTGCGTATAAATCTGAATATTCATCTACATCATCTTGATTAGAATACTTTCCTTTAGTAATTTCAACATCTAAAGGCTTTATCTTTGGATGCACTAATATTCCATAATTACAATTTTGCTTTTTTGATGTTTTAGATAAATTTAAAAAATCAAATATTTTAAACTTTTTTGTAGATACAACAAAAGAGCCACAATACTTAGGGGTTACATTTAGCAACATACTTCTCAAACAATATGGCTCTAAGTTCGTAACTATTATCTTTTTAATTGCAATTCCTTGCATATCCCAAATCTCTACTGGTATTTCTACCCTTGGAATAGGCAAGAAACTATCATTAACTACGTTAATTATAACGCTTGTCTCTTCATTAACAACAATATTATTATCATTGCATAGGCACTGAACTCTAACAAATCTTTTTACTATAAGTGTATACAGCTTAAGTAAGAATGGTATTAAACATAGTACTAAAACACAAGTTGTTTGTGCCACACCCTCATACATTATCATTAGCCATATTGAGATTAGCAATGCAATGACATAGAATATTCTACTTTTTTTCATATGTCTACACCTTTTTTATCTCTACCGACCTTAGTATATGTGCAATTACATCCTCTACTCCTTGTTGCATACTTCTGGCATTTGAAGAAAGAACTATTCTATGATTTATAATCGGTGTAAGTACTTCTTTCACATCATCAGGAACAACATAATCTCTGCCATTTATATACGCTAACGCCTTTGCAGCATTTGCGATAGCAATCGTTCCTCTCGGACTAACACCTAATGATATACTTTGATTATTTCTTGTAGCATTTACTATTTCTACTATCAATCTATAAATTGTGTCATGCATGAAAACTTCAGATGCTTCTTTTTGTATTACTTTTAAATCTTCTGAAGATATAACTGCCTCAATAGATTCACAGACAACATCTTCTGCACTCTTTGATTTTAGCATATCAACTTCACTGTCAATGCTTGGATATCCCATCGATACTCTAATCATAAACCTGTCCAACTGAGACTCAGGTAGCATTGATGTTCCAATTGAGCCCACCGGATTTTGAGTAGCAATAACAATGAAAGGTGGGTGTAATAACTGTGTTTTTCCATCTACTGTTACCTTACCCTCTTCCATTGCCTCTAAAAGAGCTGATTGAGTTTTGGATGATGTTCTATTTATCTCATCCGCTAAGAAAAGATTACACATAATAACACCCTCTTTAAACTCAAATGTTCCTTTTTCTTTATTAAAAATCGTATAACCTGTAACATCAGATGGCATAACATCTGGTGTAAACTGCATTCTTTTATACTCTAAATTCATTGCCTTTGAAAATGCTAATGCCAATGTGGTTTTTCCTACTCCCGGTACATCCTCTAAGAGAATATGCCCTTTAGCCACTATTGCCGTCATAACATTCTTTATAATGTCTTCCTTACCGATTATTGTTTTGCTTACTTCTTGCATTATTTTGCTACAAGCTTCTACTCCCGTCATTTTTTCACCCTCCAATTTTTAATTAGAACTGTAAATCAAGTTTCTTTAGTCGATTTTTTAATTCCTCTATTATCGTAACTTCTTTCTCTTTATTTGCTTCAAATGTTACAGAGAATCTAAGATATGCTCCCGCATCATCCCATGGCACTGTTGAAATAAGCGCATTCTCTATAAGATATGTCGATGCCTCTTCGGCATTTGCAAACACTGTATCACCAGCCTTTTTAGGTGCTTTTACATAACAGTAAAATGTTCCCTTTGGCTTTTTCGCATCAAATCCTACTTCTTTTAATGCTTCTACTAATAAATTAAATCTACGTGAGTATTTCTCACATATATTCTGTGTTAATTCCGGATGTTCCAGTGCATATGCACCTGCTAATTGAATCGCTCTAAACTGTCCTGAATCAGTATTATCTTTTACTGCACCATACGCTTTCATTACTCTTTCATTTCCTACTGCAAATGCCATTCTCCAGCCTGTCATATTAAATGACTTTGATAATGAATGGATTTCAAGTGCTACATCCATAGCCCCTTCCACACTAAATATACTAAGTGGCTCTTCACCATCAAACACTACTGCTGAATAAGCTGCATCATGAACAACCATAATATTATTGTCCTTTGCAAACTTTACAACCTTTTCAAAAAATTCTTTAGTTGCTACTTGTCCTGTAGGATTGTTTGGATAATTTATATAAAGGATTTTGGATTTCTCTAATATATCTGTTGGTATCGTCGTAAAATCTGGATAAAAATCATTTTCTTCTACTAAAGGTAAATCATATACATGTCCACCATAGTATCTTGTATATGTACCAAGTACTCCATATCCCGGCTTTGTCATCAGAACGTAGTCATCTGGATTTACAAAAATCGTCGGTATCATCGCCAATATTGGTTTTGAACCTATTCCATGAATAATATTTTCATCAGGCTTTAATCCATCAATCTTATATACTTTCTGCATATATTCGCATGCTGCCTTTTGAAACTCTAAAATTCCATTATCTGCGTAAAATCTGTTTTCTGATAATCCACAATTTTCCCTTAATACTTCTGCTACTTTTTCATGTGCTGGTTCATCTGGTTCACAAACGCCCATATCAATCAGTTCAACATCTGGATAATTTATTTTAGCTCTTCGCTTAGCCTGCTTAATCTTTTCGAACTTATATAATTCAGTTTTTAGTCCAAATTCCTTTCCACCAATTCTCTCTGCAAATAGTTCCTGATAAAATTCTTTTTTCATTTTTATGACTTTCCTTTCCTAATAATGCCACCTCTGATGTCTATATGAGCATAATTTTAAAACTGTATCTAAGCTCACAAAATAATTATACATTAGTGAGTGAACTTTTCAAGCTGTTTTTCATATTTTGTGAATTTTAATTCACAAGCTCTTTTATGGACTTTTGGATATAATTATTGTATAATAATTTTGCATAATATTATTTTTGTATAATATTATTATTTCATAATAAATACTATGCACGAAAGGAAATAACACAAAACATGGAAAAACCAACTATTATAATTGAAGACATTGAATTCAAGGCATTAACTGACGAAGTTAAAACCATTCTTACCAATAATAGAATAAATAAACTTATTGACCGTTTCATACTTAAACTAATACTATCTGGTATTTTTGCTATAATCGTTACCATATTTGAGTATATAGCTCAACTTAATATTTCAAACGAGTACCGAGAAGTATGGTCATTTCGTTTAATAGATCCTAAATTCGTTACCTTTGAGAGTATATTTATTCTTATTGCATTTATTGTTTTTAATTTAGTATCAATTTTATATGCCGTTACAAAAAATAAAATTATTGAGTATTCTGATGATATGACATATATTTATGCAACAGTATCTGATAAAATCAACAGTAAAGCTTTGTCAAAGAAGACAAGAGAAATGATTCCTAATTATATATTCTTTGATTATGATATGTATCATTGTACCACTGCTTTGCCTACTAAGGATTGGGCTATTTTTAAAGACACAAAGGTTGACTCCAAGATTTTAGTTATCAAGCATTGCATCTATGGTGTGAATCATTATGATTTTTATACTGTATAATAAACTTAATGGGGCTGTTGCACTTTAAAGCGACAGCCCCATTTTCCGTCAATAGAATTAAGGTGAGATTAATATTTATTTGCAACCACAATTTTTATCTGCACAACCATCTACGAAAGAAGGGTTGAATGCATAAAAATTCTTAGAGTCTAAATCGTCTTGAAGCATACGAAGAGCTTCTCCGAATCTTTGGAAGTGTACAATTTCACGTTCACGTAAGAATCTAATAGGATCAACAATATCAGGGTCTTTAATCATTCTAAGAATATTGTCATAAGTGGTTCTTGCTTTTTGCTCTGCCGCCATATCTTCAAATAAGTCGGTTATAGGATCACCTTTTGACTGGAACTCACAAGAGTTAAAGGGAATTCCACCTGCAGCTTGTGGCCAAACACCAAGTGTATGGTCAACATAATACTTATCATATCCAGATGATTTGATTTCATCAGGAGATAGGTTGCAAGTAAGCTGATGAACTATTGTTCCAACTATTTCAAGATGTGCAAGTTCCTCTGTACCAATATCATTTAAAAGTCCAGCAATTCTTGGATTAGTAAATGCAAACTTTTGAGAAAGATATCTCATAGATGCACCGATCTCACCGTCAGGACCACCGTATTGACTCATGATGATCTGAGCAGCTCTCGGATCCATTTTCTTAATTGAAACTGGATATTGAAGTCTTTTTTCATATTCCCACATATTATCCCCTCCTCTCAGACATAAAAGATGCTTGCCATGGCCATGGGCCTTCGTTCCATTTCCATTTATCGCAAGGCTCTACATCATAGGCACATATAGGACCATAATGCTTAGTAAATTCTTTTATAGCCTTTTTACGTTCCATCTTCATCTTTTCAAAATAAGCCATTGCTTCTTTTGACTTTGGATGTGTGTCCAAAAAAAGTCTGGCATCATCCATAGCAAAACTTGTTTTATTAATGATATCTAGTAAAACATGTCTTGGTAAACATGGTGTAGGTGGAGGTGGGGGAGGCATCATATGAGGTGGATTGCTGCATCCACAGCCCTGATTGCTTGAATTGTACGGATTATGCATATATCTACCGGAATTATTCATCATATTAGGCATTAGCACTTACCTCCTTCCGTAAAAGGTTTGTTAAGGGATGGAAAAATTGTTCCAATCATGTAACCTTTATCTAGAGGGTAAGTTTCACACCATTGTTGCCATGGAACATATGCCATTGCAACAGGGAAATCATCAGGAAATCGTTCGTAGTTATATCTATCATCCTTCATAGAGCATACTACCTTTCATATACTTTTACAATTTTAGTATATGCTGAAATTGGGGTATAGTGATTATTTTCAATAGCAGAGTTCTTGTTTTACTGGACTATGACGGGCTTTATATACCTAAATCTATGATACTAAGATTAGGATAGAAGCTGATAATATATTTTCCATTCATTTAATTAGTCTTTTCGAAAATAAAATCCCTTGATTTTCGGAGCTTGGGATTTATTTTTTCACTATCGATATTGACAATATATACTGTTTTTCGTATACTTATAGTATACAAAGTTGGAAAGGGGGACATTAAAATGAATGTTAGAAGAAGAGAAATCGTTGTATGTATTATTCTTTCAATTGTGACATGTGGTATCTATAATTTATTTTGGATGGCTAGTGTTACTGATGATGTAAATTTCATGCTTAATGAAAGAGATACTACCGGCGGAATGACTGTACTACTCACTATTATAACATGCGGTATTTATGGATATTTTTGGGCGTACAAAATGGGCACAAAGATTACTAGAGTTAAATTAAATGCAAATCAAGGATATGTTGATGGCAACTCATCTATTTTGTATGTAATCTTACAAATTTTCGGATTAAGTATTGTTGTAAATGCTTTAGTTCAATCTGAAATTAATAATTTATCTACAATGTAAATCATGAAACAAAGAGCATTTAAAGTTGCTAAGATTATAGGGATTCCTTTATTTATAGGCTTAATTTATGTTGGAGTTATTTACTCCTTTGACATAGGAATACCTTGCCCAATAAAAAAACTTACAGGATTTTCTTGTCCAGGTTGTGGTGTTTCCAGAATGTGTCTAGCACTTTTGGACCTTGATTTTGAAAAGGCTTTTGTGGCAAATCCAGTATTGTTTGTTATACTTCCAATACTAATATGTCTAGCAATCGCATCCATTATTCGATACATAAAATACGATACTAATAAGATAACTAAAATGGAAACAAATATTATTATACTACTAATAATAATATTGTTAGCCTTTGGTGTTATAAGAAATCTCCCTTTTTATCATTAGCATCTTAATATTAATTAAAAGGTTCATCGGAATGCAAAATAACTGCATTGATGAACCTTTTAATTTAATACTCAATATTCGTTTTTACATTTTTATTTCTTCTTCATCTTCTTCATCTCTCTTTGACATTAACCAAAATGCAATCGTAGAAGTCACTAGGCATACAAACACTAAATGTACCACCTTATTTCCACCTCTATCTCCTGTATTAATGCTACCATTTGGTGATAAATAAGAATTTTTCTTCGTAGTAGTCTCATCCTCATTCTTGTCTTTATCTGACCCTGTGGTATCATTACCATTCGAATCCTTAGTTTCATCGTTAGGATCCTGTGGTAATGGAGCAATGTTCAAAACCTCCCACTGCGCTGTCAGTACTACATCCCCTATCATCTCTGTTATCTTTGAAACTTTCTTTCCTGTCGTATCAAACCATCCAATAAACTTATAACCTGACTTACTTGGTTCTTTCAATTCAATATCATCAAGCACTGTATACTTATCCGGATTTGAATTTGTTCCAGGATTTAAGTATGTAATAGTATATTCAATAGGTTCAAACACTGCTGCAACAACAACATCACTACTTGGCATTATAAAATAATACACACCGTTTGCAAACTCATTCATCGTTATATCCAAGCTAATGCCACTTGAAAAAGTATTTGCGACAACTGATTTCCTTAATAACGGATTACTTGACACATTATATTTGTATTCTAATTTTGACAATGTATATCCTTCTCTCGGCTCTACCTTAACGAAAACATACTCATTTTCTTTTGCAGCATTCTTTTGAAGGGTTACATCTCCATTAGTTATATCATCTTCTACTCTCGCATTATACCAGATATCTTGAACTCCCACACTTTCCCATGTGGCTGTAATCAATAGATTTCCTGTCATATGAGTTATACTTGTTATATCAATCATCTTCACAGAGTCAAAATTCTCGTCATCATCATCCGGAACAAAAATCCTCCAGCCTGTAAACGATAATCCTTCTTTTGTAGGATTCAAAAGTTCAAAATCATCTAACACTGTATAAGTATTAGGATTTGGATTTTCACCACCAAGCAAGTTAACATAATTAATTCTATACTCATATGCTACAAACTCAGACTCCACATAAACAGTTGTCTCCGGCATAATAAAATTCATCTGTTTAGTATAATTTATACCATTTCCTATTGGTCCTTGAGTATTCGTAAGTATACTTCCATCTTCATTTGTCCACATATAAGTCATAGAAACAAATTGTATACCTATAGAAGATTTTGCTTCCAATGTAACTGTCTCACCAGCAATAACCTTTGACACCTCTACTCCGTCTACATATGCCTTTGTGCTTCCAAGCTCTCCACTACTAATAATAATATCGTAAGTCGGAACCTCTTCCCATATAGCCACAAGCACTAAATTCCTTGTATAATTCTCCGGCTCTATAGTTGTAATAATATTATTCCTACTTGTTCCCCATTCGTACCAGCCCTTAAAGCTCCAGTACTTATCTCTTGTTTTTAACTTATTAAGTTCAAATGTTTCTGTTTCCACACTAAATGATTCTCTATTATTATTTATTATAGGATCTACCGACACTTTAATTTGGTCGCCTTCTTCATCTACATCATAATATGAAATACTATATGTTTGCGCTTTAATATATATAGTTATATAAATATCTGTTTGTGGCATTGTAAATGAAAATGCGTTAATGTCTTCATCGCTTGAAACAAGATTAATTGGGGTTCCAAGACTATCTTTAACCGCCTTTCCGGAAACCCTATACCCTTCAATCGGAGTAATAATCGCTGTTGTCTGCTTTGTTCTGTCAACAAAGCCTGTTGTTTTGTAATATAACAATTCATTTACACTTCCAAAATCAACTGCAATTTTATCTTCGTATACCATACGGAAACTTGCATATTCAGAAATATCACTCTGTGTTTCATTTCCATCTTTATCAACATACACTGATGTTAAATATATATAATATCCTATTCTTTTAAACTCTGCAGTTATAATCAAATCCTCTGTCACTTGATATGAAAATGTTTCAGTTGGCGCATAAACTCTGCCACCTATATTCCAACCAATAAACTCAACTAAATCTGTATCTTCTGGTGATGTAGGATGTAGTAGATTGGTTATATAAGAACCATAGTCAACTGTATATGGCGTTTCTACTATTTCTCCATCATTTGTGTAAGTAACGGTACATTCCCACTTTGCATATACTTCAATATTTTCATTAGCAGTTGTACTGGATAATGTTGTAACTTTTTGGTCTGTAGCTTTACTATACCATCCCTTAAAGTGATGTTTACTATCCCATGTAGGTTCTGTAAGTGTAACAGTTATTCCACAATCAGCACTAGAAGGATTCAAATTCAATATACTTGACGCCTTACTTGCATCACTTGGAAGCAATCCTAAATCATATGAAATAGAAAATGTACTCATTTGATATGTAAATGTACATTCTGCATCATTATCACCTATACCTACATATGCATAGTAATATAAACCATCAGTACTTTTTCTCACTGTAGCTGTACCTGTTGATGTACCCGACGTTCCTGTAAGAGTGTACGATAGTGCTATACTTTTCGTGTAGCTTGGTACATCTGTTAGTTTTAAAAATACAAATCGGTCTTGCTTTACAACCACTGAAGCACCTTCATTTAGTGTAGTAAATGTCATTGTATCTATACTTTCAGAAGACCTATCTGCAATACTATAAGAGTACTTAATATCTGTCCTGCCATCGTCCTTAATGACAAAGCTATGTCTATTTAATACCACTGATGGAAGATAGAAGTATAATTTTCCATCTTGAGCATTACTATGATTACTTCCTTGAAATAAATATTGATCATCTTCTAAATCCACATCAGCACTTATATAATTTACATCACCTGAAACTCTACGAACTTCATATACATAATATGTATACTCTGATTCACAACCAAACACATTATTTAAATTATATGTCTGACTTGCTGCTAGATTATCATCCACATAGTCAGCTGTATATAAATATACCTTTTGACCCTTTGAATTTTGAATACGTGTATACTCACTTTCAATGGCATCTTTTCCTTGTCGAGAAATGTAAAGCGATCCACCATCTATAGTCACGTAACCATCAGCTGCTGCTTCTCCACCGTACACTCCACCATTTCCAAAGCATGCACCTTTACTGTTTTGGGACATTATCACTGAAACTGTTCCATTTTCTATGTATACTTCCAAAGGATATGACGATGTTGAAACATTTATATTTCCACTAGGTTTTTTCACATGCAAATAATAACTTTCCTGACCACCATTACCAATACCTGAACCATAGCCATTTCCTATTATATCTACTTTGCCGCCATCTATTACTACCGGCGATCCACCCATTATAAGTTGACCATCTGTATCAATAAACTGCTCACCATTCCTTGCTATTATTTTTTGTCCGTCAATCTCAACTTCTACAGTTGCTCCATTGCCTGCTGCCAGATTCGAAAGTTTTGAATCTATCATATGCTGTGATTCTGCAGTACCAATAGCCGCTCCATAACTATCTACTCCTGTTTCTAAGTAAAGATAGCCATCACCCTCTACTGCTTCTCTAATATTTATTGAAACATTGTTTTTCCTATACTCTGTCTTTAATTTTTCATTTCCTAGTTCTCCACTCCAATTTGCATTTGCTGTATATATAGAAAAACTATAATCTTCTGCCTTTATAAGTGGTTCAAAAGCACCATTTACACCTCGAATATACGATTGTCCTACTAAAATTATATTAAATGTTATTCCTTCTGGTGCCTTAAATTCAATTGCTGATATATCCGTAGCCAAACTAATATTCACATTTTTTAATACAATATTTACACTTCCCAAACTTGCAGCTCCTGTATATTCAAATACATATGAAGACGATAACGATTGGGTTCCCTCTATCTTATAATACTTTCCTTCTTCTACTGTTATATTTCCGGGTGATGCACTGATAGGATCATCAAATGAATCTCCTGGTGCTGCTTCCACCTTAGGCAGCAGGGCAATCAGTCCTGCAACTACAAAAAGACAGCAAATAATCGCTGACACAATATAAACAATAAATCTATTTTTCTTATTTTTCCTCAATAAATCTGATATAGCTTGCATTCGAAATACCCCCTCCTTGGAGTCTAGTTATCTTCTAGGCTTAAAATTGTACACGTTTCTGCCATATCCTTATGGCGTCCTTAAGCTAAATATACCACAATTCTTTTGATAATTCCACTGTTTTTTTCAAAAAAACTTTGTTTTTCCACATTTTGCTACTATTTAGCATTTAAAATACTATATAACTTATAATAAATACAAATAATAAAGTGGTAAGAGCTTTGAAATATAGATGGAATTAGGTGCTAAAGATGATATATTTATAAACACTGGACAAAATATCAAGCAAAGTAAAATAAAAATTGGTATTAAACTTATATATGTATACCTATTCTTTATTATTCCTTTTAATACAAAACAATATAATATAGCTATAATTGAATAAATTAGTAACTTTCTCATTAAATCCATTCCGTTACTTTCTAAGTCCAACCCATATAATAGCCCCCATGTAAAAATCGACGATATCATCACAGGTATTGCTATCTGAATAATAGAAACTAACTGCTTATTACTTTCCTTTAATAAACATAATGCTCCGGTATCCCTATCATCATAATAGCTTATAGTTCCACATAATCCTGCAACAAAAATCAGCAAACCTAATAACCCAACAATTATTGGCGAAATATAATCATATGTGTCGATATTGATTACTCTATCCTGCATTTCATCATTTTCTTTATTATAATTTATTGCAAATGTACTACCATTTGAAAGATTTAATTCATAATACTGCCTTAACTCGCTCCTTATCTCATCCATACTAAGGTCCTCAAACAACTCGGTATCGACAGTATCTGACACCAATGTTTCATATGACAATTCCTTCATTATCATGGAAAACACTACTTCATTCGTTATCTTTGTTATTATATTCGTAGGGGTCGCCAGTACTTCTATGGCTTCAATGGTATCTCCAGATAACAGTTTTTCGCTAAATCCTGTATTTAATATATATCCGCCCATTACCTCACTACTTTTAACAGCTTTTAATAGCTCTTCTTTATCTTGAAATACTTTAAAACTAATAATACTTTTTTTGCTTAACATTTCGTGCTCAATTGCCTTTGCCATATCTCCATTATCTTCATTTACAATTCCTACCTCAATTGATACTGTAAAATTATCAGCTACGTATTTAAGGAGTATAGAAACAACTGCCATTATTAAAAGAATTATATATATAGATAATTTTTTCATTTGCCTTTTGAAAAGCATTATAAACCATATTAACATCTTTTTCATTACGAGTTCGCTACCTTTCTTACCATCAATTTATATCCTAACAATGTAAAAGCAATTGAGATAATTGAAGCGATAAATACTATCACCATACCGGAGAACATCACGCTAATATTATTTTGATATGCCCCTTTAAACATCTCTATTATATATTTAGCCGGCATAAACCTAGATACACCTAGTACAACCTCCGGCAACATTACCTCCGGTACGAAAGCTCCTGTTACAAATCCCTGTATCATTGTAAATAAAAATAATACTATAACAGTACCACTCTTATTTTTTAACCACACATACACACATAATACAACCGAAGAAACCAGTATTGAGGCAGGAATTATTGTTAATATCACTCTTAATGCTACACCAAGCTCACATATGCCAAAAACAGACATTATAGTAACAATAAGCATGCTCATCAAAATATAAACCAATGTCATTGAAGAAATTCTTGCCATTATCTGCTTAAATTCTCCTACACCATTTTGTTTCAAAAATATAACTACTTCTTTCTTGTAATTACTTATAAGTGAAACTACATTCATACCTAATAGAAACATAAATATAACTGCACCACTTACCACATAATACTCCATAACAGATAGCTCTCCCGTTACCACTACCGTAGTATTATCATAAATACTTTCTCTAAATAATACCATTTGAATATATTTAGAATTAAGTCTGTCAAGTGCATCATCAATATAATATCCCTCATCATTTTCATAATAGAAATCATAAACACTATATATAGCTGCCTGAGCAGTACTTAACATATTTGCTGCTGTTTCTGAAATTTCCTTAAACATCGCTGCCTCATACCCTGCATTATCTGGAAATTTAACTTCTAATGGTGTATTTTTCCCCTTTATAATATCCGAAATAATATTATTAGGTATCACAACAACTGCCATTGCCTCTCCGCGCTCTAGCATTGCTTCAGCTTCTTCTTCATCTACAAACCTTAAATCCACTACTGAATTTATACTCTCTGTTGATGATAAAATCCTTTTTGCATAATCCATAAGTTTTGATTCTTCAAAACACACTACACCTATTGTTATCTTGTTTTCGGTTTCTAGTTCTACACCTTCACTTAATAAGCCATTTGCACCTATGGCAATCCCTATTACCAAAGCTAATAGAATCATTGCAGAAACAATCATCTTAGGCATTAATTTTAAAGTTCGTTTTATTTCAAGCTTTAAAAGCATTCTAAACCTAGTTAATTTCATTTAATAAAGCCTCTCCTCTTAACGAACTATTTACTTGTTTAAGAACACCTTCTGATACAACATATATTTTATTACACAACTCTAGTTCCTCTTCATCATGTGTAACAATAACCACTGTTCCACCAAGCTTCATATATTCCTTCAAATAATCCCTAATATTTTTCTTTGCAATTAAATCAAGTGCTGCACTTGGTTCATCAAGCATAAGTACCTTTGGGGCTGCATGCATTGATACTCCGATAGACACCCTCTTTTTCATTCCACCTGATAATCTTTTTACCGGAACATCAATAAACTCATCTATCCCTAATAGTTTCAAAAATCCCGACTCTAATTCTTTATCCATATCATATGGACTGTCGCAATACCATAATCTAAGATTATCCTTTACTGTTAAATCAGATATTAATGGATTATCTTGCGGAACATACCCTATAAGCTTTGATATTTCTTTTTGCTTTTTAATAATATCAATTCCACCAACTACAGCATTTCCTGAATCTGCCTTCAAAACTCCCGCAAGTATGGAAAGAAGTGTTGACTTTCCTGAACCGTTTACTCCTACAATTCCTATACATTCTCCTTTATTGCCATGAAAAGAAGCGCCCTTAAGCACTTCTTTTCTACCATATCTTTTTTTTACTTGTTCAACATTAATAGTTTCCATCTATTTTCTCCAGAATTAATCTAATTGATATAACTTCCTTAACTTAAATGAAGCATTTACAGTTCCCTGTGCACCTCTTGAATCTTTAACTGTTACGATAAACTGAGCCTTTCCCTCTCTCACCTGTTCTATCATCATCTGATAGTCAGCCGCACTCATTTTACTCTTGCAATCCATAAGCCTTAAAGTCTCATCTACTTCATTTTTAATTTCGCCATTTGAGTATGACTTTATAACTACTTCCACCCCATTTTTAAGCCAAACAATACTGCCGCCTGCAAATCTTCCTACTCTATTCATATCGTTTGTCATTTCAAAAGTTGCTAAATCTGCATCATTAGCTCTAAATACAATCTTATAGTCCTCTTCTACTTCATATCCATCCACATAGATATTGTAACCGTCTGTTGCCTTTGAACCATTTACAATTCTAACCTCAGGTAAATAGTTACCTCCTGAAACAGCCTTTATAATGGTATTTACAAATAACCTTAGTTCAACTTCAGAAGACATTATTGAATGACCTGCTCCTGAATATGTTATATTATCTTTTGAATAAATATAATAATTATTGCCTGCATCATTTTTTGTATCCGCATAATATGCTGAGTTTAACGCTGTATTTCCATCATCTCCTAATGTATACCATACAACTATATCCTCATCTTCCATATCTAACTGATACCATTGAGCATGAGTTTCCGCAACTTTAAGTGTTTCACTAATACTAAACGGATACATTGTAACCTGACCTTCATTCAGTCTATCCACCTGAGTTGTAACGAATAATGAATTATAATTATTTGTTCTGCTTCCATTCTGATATGTCGAATATGGATAATAATTAAATATTCCAGACCATTGCTCCGTTGTTTTAAATGTTCTTACAAGAGCATATCTATATAAAACCATATTGTTTAGACCTTGTAACTCTGTAATACCTGTTCCATTTGACTTTGTAGGTACATTCTTCACACCGTTATCTGATAAAATGCCATATCTGTTCATGCCTACTACATCTCTAAAATATTTATTTAGATTATAACACCAGAAGTTGCCACCTGGATAAAAGCTCTTTGCACTTAACGCTGCACCATCACCTAGGAAAGACTGTACATAATTACTCTTAATATCTGTTACTGCCCCTGCCCCGTTCTCTGTTGCAAAATTTTCTGTCACACTATAACTAATTGTATCATGTGTGAATAATACCGATTTTCCTTCATCAATAAAATCCTGAATACAATCTAGTACACCCATATCGTTTGATATATCATCTCCACCATAAAGATCTGCAAATCCTAGAATAATCATATCATAGTCTACTAATGGATTTGTGCTTTTATCATCACTGTTATATCTTACGCCGTTATTCTTTGCAAATTCTGTTGTATCAATAGAATCAATCGTTACATTATATCCAACCACATCCGAAGCTGTATTTAAAAGACTGTTAAACAGTGTATTTACACTCTTTTGCTCATCTGTAGCTCCTGAGAGCTTAGATGTGTCCGTATTAAGATTCAGTGTTACTGACTTTGATGAATAAATATTTGGAACAATCTGTAAAACTTTTATATCTTTTTCTTCTTGTCTTACAGCCACTGCACCATCTACACAATTTGTATATAATGTTTCTATTTTATCTGTTCCGTTGGTAAGTTCTGTAACCTCTACTCTCCATGCAAATAATCCTGTGTACTTATCCGGCAATTCTATCTTTATACTATAGTCCTTATTTCCGGTTGCATCTAGTAAAACATCATAATCTACATAATACAATTCATTATCATCGTTTGTGAGATTTTCATACACACCTCTATATATTCCATCCCCATTCTTATCTACAATTAATTTTACTGAATAGTGTGTATTTTTCTTACCTGATATATTAAACTTGAAATCTAATATACCGGTAGTATTTATTACCGAATCCAATATCGCGCCATCTTTATTATATTGAATATTTTGTGGTGACTCTAACATCTTAATCTGTGGTAAATTATCGCCATACAAATAATATATCTTATCCACTTCCGACATAGATATTACTTTTCTTGAATAGTCTTCATTTGTATTTACATACTCTAAAAAGCTATATATATTTGAGGTTGGATAGGCACACTTATTATTTACATTTAGAATATCACCTACTACAACTATTTTTCCGGCATTTGCATAGTCCTTTAGCTCTGATAACTTGTTTGCCGTGATATCATTTCCACTTAATCTTGCATTTGCAAAGGTATTTGCAAATAAAGCATCGTTATTATAATAATTTTGCTTAAATACATTGTAGACATTTTTAAGAACTTTTTGGTTACTAACTTTAGTGTAATCACTTTCTTGGTAACCTTGTAATGTTGTACTTACTTTTATCAAATCACCAAAAGCTAAATATCTGTATCCTTTAAGTGATGTGTCATTATACAATGTAGTTCCATTGCTCTTAGTCAGTATTCCTATATTCTCACCTAAAATAATAACATCATATGTAGATATAAGCTCATTCGTCATTCCATTAAAGCCATTTGTAGTAATACATGTTACATCCAAATTCTCTTTATAATTGCTTTCTGTCCATTTAGATGTATTCATTCCCATTTTAGTTCCAAGTGCTTTTATATTATCAAAACTATTATATGTAAAATCATTACATGGCTGAATTTCAAGCACCTTTAATGCTACACTTAGATTTTGTATAGGCGTTACACTTCCTTGTGCTCCAAGCAAGAACGATAAGACCTCTGATGCCAATGCTTGTGCCTTTCCAAGATTTTTACTAAAAGTTTCATGTGACCATGTGTTGACATACATTGTATTCTTATTGCATGGAATCATAACAGAGCTTCCATTATATGTCCACACATCTTCTGTAAGATAATCCGAATATGCAAATGCATACTGAATTAACAATTCATTGTTATCTATAAGAGAAGAATTTCTAAACATAATTTCCCATGTAGGATTTCCGATATTAACTGTCTTTGCTGTATCTACTTCAAACTTTTGATCAAAATCCAAAATACCTGTAACTATTCCCTGACTGTTTTTAACTTCTTCTGATGAACCTATATAAGGTTTAATAACACTATACTGTTCCGGATTAAGCATTCTGATAGCAGTATACAATTTTTTATAGTTTGAATCATCTGTAAGTGAACTTGTATTTTGATTATCAATTACAATCGGAACTCTAAGCTGCTTTTCACCCTCCGATGTATTTACTAGCTTTCCTGATTTATTCATTTCCAAAATAGCTACTGCACTATCCCAATTTATATCTCTTGTCACATATGTATTTTCAACCTTCTCATACTGATTATATGATGCGGCTTTTCCCGTTATCGCGTTATTTCCGTTTGCATCATAGCTTGTGCAGTTTTCACCAAATAAATATTTGTATATTTTTAATGTTCCATCATCATGAACTCCCGATGCAAGCGATATCATATCTGCACTATAGACATCTTCAACAGTAAGGTCATTTGCCTCGACCGTCTTTACTTCTATCTTATCCTGTAGTTCATTATAATACGCCGGTAAAGTATACCCTAAAAATATATTCTCACATTTAATGGTGTAATTACCATCATAGCTACTTTGTTTTAGGAAGAATCCAAAATTACCCATTCCTGTATTTCCCCAAATAGGATTAAGCCACTTGTTTTTACTGTCATTACTAGTCGTCATATAAGCAAACTGCGATGCTAAATCACTTTGAGATAAATTTTCGAGCCTTTCTTCAACTTCATCTGCCGCTGCGTAATAGCGCATTTCTCCCATATCAATAGCAGGAACTACTTCAAGAATCGTAAACTTTTCTTGATTTCCTGAAACTATGGCATCTACCACATATTCTATATACTCTTTAGAACTTCCTGTCGGAATACCATTCTCACCTTCAGCGTTCACGAAATTAACAATAGCTATTGTGGATACTATAACTACTATTGACATTGCAAATGCTATGAATTTTTTTGTTCTCACACTGAGTTTTTTCATGTTTATCAATCCTCATTCTACTTCACTTCGTAGTTGCCTTCAAAAAACAACATATCTATTTTGTTACGGACTCTGACTGACATACTGTTGCTAACTATTATATCGTCCTTTTCTAATGATATCTCAATGTTTATCACCAAAGGATTATTATAATATACTTCTCCCAAATCATCTTGTGCTTTACAACTTTCATCTACTTCTATTTTAAAACTTTTTACCACTTTTGACAATGCAAAACCTTCATCAATTTCATTTAAATTTTCGGAACTATTTGTTACATAGAGTCTGCCATTATAAACTGCTATCATTTTTTCCGTTCCGGTTTCTATTAAAAGGGTTCCTGTATTATCAAGTTTACCTGTATATATGTATGTTACATCATCACTTGTATCAATATGTATCGCCTTTGCTTCCATTAATATCTGACTAATTTTTCCATTAATTACCTGTAATTCATTTTGCAATTGCGCCTTTATACTTTCGTCTTTAAAATACCTGCTTCCACTGGATAATAACGCTCCAATCATCAATAATACAATTCCTGATATAGCAAGTGCAACAAGCAGCTCTACAAGGGAAAAACCTTTGTTATTTAGTTTTTTCTGCTCTGACATCACTTACACCTCATTCTACCTGCATCTTTCCTGTATTATAATATATTTTAAAATCCACATTATGATTTCCGCAAACTATTGAAATAACATTGCTTTTTGATTCTGCTTCGACTGACTGTAATACTCCATTTATGCTTAAGCTCTTTACTTCGCCGGTTGCCGGCTTAAATTTTATAACCAGTTCATCAACTGCGACTTCATCGTAATTCACTTCAACTTTACCTGAAAACTCTGTACTCTCAACAACCGCTGTTGTAATGTTTCCATCACTATCCTTTTGCTTTTGTACAAGTTCTAACTTATATCCATTCTCCTCTTTTTTAAGTGAAACATTCCATTCTTCCGCTGCCACTGACATGGTTCTTGAACGTAGTTTTGATACATAACCTTCCAAGTCATTGTATGCCTCCTTACATCTTCCCGTATCCAATAATCCAAATGCAACCACTCCAACACCCAATAGTATGCCCATAATAGCTATAACCACTAACAATTCTACTAATGTCACACCTTTGTTATTGTTTTTAAATCTTAGTTTATTGTGCTGCATCATATTTTCTCCAATTATTAAAGCTTACCATATCACTGTATTCTAGATTTGATATCTTAATACTTTCTCCGTCACCACCAATTTCTTTATATGCGTAAAAATATTTATTAAAACTATCAGTGTTTGAATTTTTCAAAGCTTCCTCTACATATGATATATTCGTTGTAATAGTTGCATTTCCTTTTACATTAATATTACCTTCTGAAATAATAAGTCCTGTAAAGTCGTGATCTAGTGTAATATCTCCTCTTGCAATTATGATTCCTGCATTAACTGTAGCCGGGATAGTGTAGCTTGAATCTGCGGCTACTGCATATAACTTTATGCCCCCAAAATCAAACTCCTTTGAATATCCTCCTGTACTTGAAATCAATGCAAAATCCACTGTATTGGTAGCTGCACTACCATATAAATCCTGATCAGTAAGTATATATCCTTTTTCCGCTTTTACTGCCTCATATATATCATTTACAATATATGGTTTGCCATTTTTCTCAACATCTAAATCGCACATAACTTTACTTATCAGATTAAATCTATTTTTCAAATTTAAAGATGTAAGTACAAATCCATCTGCTGATATTATTCCTGTTCCATTAGAATATGAAACATCTGATTGGGTATATGTTTCCTTATTATCTACAAAAACTGCCGCACTGCTATCTGCCGCTGTAATCATCGTACCTATCGAATAAGCTTCAACTCCACTACTTATCGATATTCTACCCTCTGCTAAAATGTTCTTTATTTTTGCATTTGCTGTATTCTTAATGGAATCTCTTTGGTTCTTCATTGCACTTGACTGCGCTCCAAAAAGAGAAACATAAAAACTATCACTTAATATTGCCTTTGCATAATTAGCTGCACTAACTTTACTTTTGAAGTTAAGATAATACATCATATGACCCAGTACCTTCTTTTCTACATAAGGTTTTGATGCATTAAGAAGCGAATATGCAAAAAACGTATCATCAATTGCAACTGTACCATCATCTTTTATATACTCATCAGGTACAAGATACATCTGCTGATTTCCTATAACCGAAAGTGCTTCACCTGTCATGTAAGGATCCGGATTACTGTTTTCAGATTCATCAAACCTTATATATGCATGACCGCCAAGTATCAATTTCGATGTTTAACATTGTATATTGGCCATTTGCTATGATTGCTGAACTTGCTGCCGGTGAAACTATAATTTCTGTATAAACATCATAGATATATCCATAGTAATTACCTTTTAGATTAACATTACTGTATTTTCCTTTTAGTTCA
>JAVBUL010000049.1:0-13055 GCA_031555415.1 Lachnospiraceae bacterium
GGGAAATGGGATTTGATAATATAAATATGGATTTTATCGCAGGTCTTCCGAATGAAACTGTAGATGATGTTAGAAACTCAATGGAAGAAGTGCTAAAGTTAGATCCCGATAGCGTAACAATACATTCGCTCGCTATTAAGAGGGCTGCAAGACTTGCGATGTTTAAGGATGACTATAAAGAAATGACAATTGAGAATAATGAAGAAATAATGCAAATGTGTAATCAATATGCAAAGCAGCTAAATATGAAGCCATACTATCTTTACAGGCAAAAGAACATAGCCGGAAATATGGAAAATGTAGGATATGCAAAAAAAGGTAAGGCAGGAATATATAATATTCTTATTATGGAAGAAATGCAGACAATACTTGCATTAGGAGCAGGTTCAATAACGAAGTATGTTTTTCCGGAAGGTGGACGTATAGAGAGAGTTGATAATGTAAAGAATGTGGATATATATATTGAAAGAATTGATGAGATGATTGAAAGAAAGCGAAAATTCTTTGGGTTGACACATCAGATGAGTAAGTAGTAAAATATGGTATAAAAAGGCGCATAAGAAAGGTAAAAGAGATGGCATTAAGTAAAAAACCGGTAACAGGAATGAAAGATATACTACCTGCAGAAATGCAGATTAGAGATTACGTTATTAGCGTAATTAAAGAAACATATGGTAAATTTGGATTTACAAATATAGAAACTCCTTGTGTTGAAAATATAGCAAATTTAAGTTCTAAGCAAGGTGGAGAAAATGAAAAACTTATATTTAAGATATTAAAAAGAGGAGAGAAACTAAACTTAGAAACTGCTCAATCAGAGAATGATTTAGTAGATGGTGGATTACGTTATGATTTAACAGTGCCATTGGTGCGTTTCTATTCAAATAATGCAAGTCAATTACCATCACCTTTTAAGGCACTTCAAATAGGGCCTGTATGGAGAGCAGACAGACCACAAAGAGGAAGATATCGTCAGTTTTACCAATGTGATATTGATATATTAGGTGAGCCATCTAATCTTGCAGAAATCGAACTTATTTTAGCAACAACTACAACTCTTGGTAAGTTAGGATTTAAAGGCTTTGAAATAAGAATTAACGAGAGAAGAATTTTAAAAGCAATGGCTGCATATAGTGGATTCTCAGAAGAATCATACGATACAGTTTTTATAATTCTTGATAAAATGGATAAGATAGGTTTGGATGGAGTAGAAGCTGAACTTTTAGCATCAGGATTTTTAAAAGAATCTATAGATAAGTATTTATCATTATTTAAAGGAATGGAAGTAGCCGAAAACGGTTTTGCTTACATAACAAATGAAATAAAGGATTTCCTTGAAGATGAAGTAAGAGATAATCTTTTAGAGATAGTAAATAGTGTAAAGGCAACAAAATCATCAGATTTCGAAATAGTATTTGATCCAACTTTAGTAAGAGGTATGTCATATTATACAGGAACTATATTCGAAATTGCTTTACCGGAGTTTGGTGGAGCCTGTGGTGGTGGTGGTAGATATGATAAGATGGTAGGTCAGTTCACTGGAAATGATACACCGGCATGTGGCTTTTCAATTGGATTTGAAAGAATAGTATTGTTACTTATGGAAAGTGGATTTAAGGTTCCAACACAAAGTGGCAAGGTAGCATTTTTAATAGAAAAGGGTGTTTGTGGAGAAGTTCTTTGTGATGTTATTGCACAGGCCCAAGAAGCTAGAAAAGAAGGAACACAGGTACTTATTGCAAGAATGAATAAAAACAAGAAATTCCAAAAAGAACAACTTACAAACGAAGGCTATAATGAATTTAAAGAATTTTATAGTACACCCCTGAATTTAACAGACTAGTCTGTTAAATTGTATAAAATGAAAAATTGAAAATTTATTTTCAATATACACCCCTAGAAAAATAAATTTTATGAAAGGTAAGTAAATGGCAGAATCAATGAAAGGGCTTAAAAGAAGCCACAGATGCACAGAGTTATCAAGTAAGAACATCGGCGAGACAGTTACAGTTATGGGCTGGGTTCAAAAAAGAAGAAATTTAGGAAGTCTTATATTTATAGATTTGCGTGATAGAAGCGGACTTTTACAGATTATGTTTGATGAGAATGATGTAAAGGCAGGTGGATTTGCTAAGGCAGAAACACTTAGAAGTGAGTTTGTTATAGCGGTACAAGGTGAAGTTATAAAAAGAGGTGGAGCTGTAAATGAGAATCTTGCAACAGGAGATATTGAAATTAGGGCAACAGAACTTAGAATACTTTCAGAAGCTTTGACACCTCCATTTCCTATAGAAGAAGATTCAAATACAAAGGATGAGCTTAGATTAAAATATCGTTATCTTGATTTAAGAAGACCTGATTTACAGAAGAATATAATTATGAGAAGTAATGTGGCAACACTTACAAGAAGCTTTTTGGCAGATGAAGGTTTCTTAGAAATAGAAACACCAATGCTTACAAAGAGTACACCTGAAGGAGCCAGAGATTATCTTGTTCCAAGCCGTGTTCATCCAGGTACATTTTATGCATTGCCACAGTCCCCACAGCTTTTTAAGCAGTTACTTATGTGTTCAGGATATGATAGATATTTCCAAATAGTAAAATGCTTTAGAGATGAAGACTTAAGAGCTGACAGACAGCCGGAGTTTACGCAGATAGATATGGAGCTTTCTTTCGTTGATGTAGATGATGTAATTGATGTAAATGAAAGACTACTTGCAAAAATGTTTAAAGAAGTGGTAGGAGTAGAGGTTTCATTACCTATTCAGAGAATGACTTATAAAGAAGCTATGGATAGATTTGGTTCTGACAAGCCTGATACAAGATTTGGAATGGAACTTAAAGATGTTTCTGATATTGTTAAAGGATGTGGATTTGGAGTCTTTACATCAGCACTAGAAAACGGCGGTTCTGTAAAAGGTATAAATGCAAATGGTCAAGGTGATATGCCAAGAAAGAAAATAGATGCACTTGTTGAATTTGTAAAAGGATATGGTGCAAAGGGCCTTGCTTATCTTAGTATAAATGAAGATGGAACATATAAATCATCCTTTTCAAAGTTTATGACAGAAGAAGAGTTAAAAGCATTAGTGGAAGCTATGGAAGGTAAGCCGGGGGATTTATTATTATTTGCAGCAGATAAAACTCAACTGGTATTTGATGTACTTGGTGCATTAAGAATAGAAATAGCAAATAATTTAGGCTTACTTGATAAGAATGTTTATAATTTCTTATGGGTAACAGAGTTTCCTTTATTAGAGTATTCCGAAGAGCAGGATAGATTTGTTGCAAAACATCATCCATTCACGATGCCAATGGACGAGGATTTACATTTACTGGAAACAGAGCCTGGTAAGGTTCGTGCGAAAGCATATGATATTGTATTAAACGGTACTGAAATCGGTGGTGGTAGTGTAAGAATTTATCAAAGCGATATTCAGTAAAAAATGTTTGAGGTACTTGGGTTTTCTAAGGAAGATGCATATGATAGATTTGGTTTCCTACTGGACGCATTTAAGTATGGTGTACCACCTCATGCAGGATTAGCATATGGTCTTGACAGATTAGTTATGCTTATGGCAAAAGAGGATAGTATTCGTGATGTTATTGCATTTCCTAAGATTAAGGATGCATCCTGTTTAATGACTGATGCACCAAATGTAGTAGATAATAAGCAATTGGAAGAACTTTTCATTAGTATAGATAAAAACGAAAAATAATACAGTGATTGTATGGAGGTAGCTATGATTGATATTAAATTTTTAAGAGAAAACCCGGAAGTGGTTAAGCAAAATATTCGTAATAAGTTTCAGGATAAGAAACTCCCTTTAGTTGACGAAGTGATTGAATTAGACAAGCTTAGCCGTGAAGCAAAGCAAGAGGCAGATGAGCTTAGAGCAGAGAGAAATAGAATTTCAAAGCAAATCGGAGCGCTTATGGCTCAGGGTAAAAAAGAAGAAGCAGAGGAAACTAAGAAATTAGTTACTGAAAAAGGTGAGTTATTATCAGCACTTGAAGTAAAAGAAGCTGAATTAGAAGAAAAAGTTAAAAATATAATGATGGTTATTCCGAACATCATTGATGAAAGCGTACCAATCGGTAAGGATGACAGCGATAATGTAGAGGTTAAAAAATACGGTGAGCCTGTAGTTCCTGATTTTGAAATTCCATATCATTCAGAAATAATGGAAAACTTTGATGGTATTGATTTGGATTCAGCAAGAAAGGTGGCTGGAAATGGATTTTACTATCTTATGGGTGATATTGCAAGACTTCATTCAGCAGTTATTTCTTATGCGAGAGATTTTATGATAGAAAGAGGTTTTACTTATTGCATACCTCCTTATATGATTAGAAGTGAAGTAGTTACAGGTGTTATGAGCTTTGAAGAAATGGATGCTATGATGTATAAAGTAGAAGGTGAAGATTTATACCTTATTGGTACAAGTGAGCATTCTATGATAGGAAAGTTTATTGATACAATCGTTCAGGAAGAAAAGTTACCTCAAACTCTTACAAGCTATTCACCTTGTTTCAGAAAAGAAAAAGGTGCTCATGGTATAGAAGAGCGAGGTGTATATAGAATACATCAGTTTGAAAAGCAGGAAATGATTGTTGTTTGTAAACCGGAAGAGAGTAAAGCTTGGTTTGAAAAACTATGGCAAAATACAGTAGATTTATTTAGAAGTCTTGATATTCCTGTGAGAACACTTGAGTGTTGTTCAGGAGATTTGGCAGACCTTAAGGTTAAATCTTTTGATGTTGAAGCATGGTCACCAAGACAACAAAAATATTTTGAAGTTGGAAGCTGTTCAAATCTAGGAGATGCACAGGCAAGAAGACTTAAAATACGTGTAAATGGTAAAGACGGAAAATATTTTGCACATACATTAAATAATACAGTGGTAGCACCACCTAGAATGCTTATTGCATTCCTAGAAAATAACTTACAGGCAGATGGTTCAGTTCTGATTCCGGAAGCTTTAAGACCATATATGGGTGGAAAAGATAAGCTTTCTAAATAGAGGGGTATAATATTGTGAAAGAACAATAAAATAAAGGAAAGGTATAATTATGGCAGGTTCAACATACGGAAACATATTCAGAATATCAACATGGGGTGAATCTCATGGAAAGGGTGTAGGAGTAGTAATAGACGGCTGTCCTGCAGGACTTTCTATCTGTGAAGAGGATATTCAAAAATATTTAAATAGAAGAAAACCGGGACAGTCAAAATATACAACACCTAGAAGTGAAGATGATGCAGTAGAAATCTTATCAGGTGTGTTTGAAGGTAAGACTACAGGAACACCAATATCAATGGTTGTATATAATAAGACGCAACGTTCAGGTGATTATTCTGAAATAGCAAGCTATTATAGACCGGGACATGCTGATTATACATTTGATGAAAAGTATGGTTTTAGAGATTACAGAGGTGGCGGTCGTTCTTCGGGTAGAGAGACCATAGCAAGAGTAGCGGCAGGAGCTGTGGCAGCTAAATTGTTAGAGGAATTAGGAATTACAGTAACTGCATATTCAAAATCAATTGGTGATGTTGAAATTGATTATTCAAGATTTGATATAAGTGAAAGAGATAATAATTCAGTATCGATGCCTGACTCATTAGCAGCATTAAAAGCACAGGAGCTTTTAGATAAAAAGATGGAAGAAAAAGATTCTGTGGGCGGTGTTGTTGAATGTGTAGTTAAAAATATGAAGACAGGTGTTGGTGAACCGGTTTTTGATAAACTGGATGCATCTCTTGCAAAAGCAATTATGTCAATAGGTGGCGTTAAGGGATTTGAAATCGGTGCAGGTATGGAAGCATCTAAGATGACAGGCTCACAAAACAATGACAATTTCTACATAGAAAATGGAAAAGTATTAAAGAAGACAAATAATGCAGGTGGAATACTAGGAGGAATAAGTGATGGCAGTGATATTATACTAAGAGCTGCATTTAAGCCTACTCCATCTATATTTTCAGAACAGGAAACTGTAAATAAGAATAATGAGAATATAAAGGTGCAAATTAAAGGCCGTCATGATCCTATTATAGTACCACGAGCAGTTGTGGTAGTAGAAGCTATGACAGCCATAACAGTATTAGATTTATTACTTTGTAGTATGACGTCTGAATTGACTAGGATTAAGAAGTTTTTCCAAAACTAAACCAACAGTAAACCAAGCGGGTGCGTAATCTAATCTTACAAGCCCGTTTATATTATATCTGGCATGATTATAATTCCATGGGCATATGTTTAAAGATTTTAAAATTGTTCCGCTTGTATATTCTACAAAAAAAATGCCAAAAGTATATAGTATACCGCGGAAAACAGCAGGAGTTCCAGCTAAGTAATTTGAAATAGGCTTTATAAAAGCACCAAGTGAGTAAATAGGAAACATTAATATAGATGTACTCGCTGACATATATGGATCGTTATTTATGCAACTTATTGTTCCAGTCCAAATAACTTCAAAACACCATCCGGCAACACCGCATTTTACAAAGTCTCTTTTAGTCATGATTATCCTCCTTAAATATTTTTGCAAATTTCTACGAAAGTTTTTTTATTAAATAAATATAAAAAATTTATATTAAAAATAAAAATTGGCAATTTTCACTTGCCTAATTATCCATTTAACAATATAATGTGTAAAGTATATAGTTATTATTCAAGAGTAAATATTCATTTTTTGGAAGATAAAAATAGTGAACTAATATATAAATTATCGAAAGGAAGCCCTTATAAAAATGTATAAGCTTTTAAAAAAAGACGGCAGTGCTAAAAGAGGAGAATTTACTACTGTTCATGGCACTATACAGACTCCTGTTTTTATGAATGTAGGCACAGCAGCAGCTATTAAAGGAGCAGTTTCTACAATTGATTTACAGCAAATAAAAACACAGGTAGAATTATCAAATACATATCATCTTCATGTAAGGCCGGGTGATACAGTTGTAAAGAAAATGGGTGGACTTCATAAATTTATGAATTGGGACAAACCTATTTTGACGGATTCAGGAGGATTTCAAGTATTTTCGCTTGCAGGCCTTAGAAGGATAAAAGAAGAAGGTGTATATTTTAGTTCTCATATTGATGGAAGAAAGATATTCATGGGACCGGAAGAGAGCATGCAGATTCAGTCAAATCTTGCATCTACTATAGCGATGGCGTTTGATGAGTGCCCACCACATCCTGCAACAAAGGAGTATATGCAAAATTCTGTAGATAGAACTACAAGATGGCTAGAGCGTTGTAAGGTAGAGATGAATAAGCTAAACAGTCTTGATGATACAATTAATAAAAATCAAATGCTCTTTGGTATAAATCAAGGTGGAACATATGAGGATATAAGAATAGAGCATGCAAAGGTTATTTCTGAAATGGACTTAGATGGTTATGCACTTGGTGGTCTAGCTGTAGGTGAGTCACATGAAGAGATGTATCGTATTTTAGATGAGACAGTTCCGTATTTACCAGTAGATAAACCAACTTATCTTATGGGAGTTGGAACACCTGCGAATATATTAGAAGCAGTGGATAGAGGTGTCGATTTTTTTGATTGTGTGTACCCATCACGAAATGGAAGACATGGTCATTTATATACTAATAAAGGAAAGATTAATCTTTTCAATGCGAAGTTTGAAACAGATAGTAATCCGATAGAGGAAGGCTGCGAATGCCCTGCTTGTAAGCACCATAGCAGGGGATATATAAGGCATCTTCTAAAGGCTAAAGAAATGCTTGGAATGCGATTATGTGTCTTGCATAATTTGTATTTTTATAATACAATGATGGAGGAAATAAGACAAGCAATCGAAGCAGGTCACTATAAAGAATACAAAAATGCCAAGTTAGAAGGTTTTAAAGAATATGACAAGGCGCAAAAAAATTAAGAAAGAAAACTAGGAGGTTTATTTAGATGAACACAATATTCGCAACAGCAAATGGTACAATGTCTTTATTAGTAACAGTAGGTTATATAGCAATTTTTGCAGCAGGTATCTACTTTTTCATGATTAGACCACAGAAGAAGCAACAGGCAAAGATGAATGAATTACAAAACTCAGTAGAAGCCGGAGACAGTGTTCTTACAACATCAGGTTTTTATGGTGTAGTTATAGGTGTAGAAGATGATACTGTAGTAGTAGAATTTGGTAATAACAAAAACTGTAGAATCCCAATGCAGAAAGCTGCTATAGTAGAAATAGAAAAAGCAAAAGATATATATTAAATCTCCGACTAGTGTCGAGGATTACAATAATACCAGAATCATTGCGATAGTGCAAAGATTCTGGTATTATAGGTTTAGTAACAATAAAAAAGGGGATTTTAATTTTTATCTTGACAAAAATAAAAATTGATGTCATAATTATACATACAATATGTATGTATAAGGAGGTGAGATAGTTGCCTAGAAACAAATATCCAGAAGAAACAGTGAAGATTATTTTAGATGCAGCACTGAAGTTGTTTCTTGAAAAGGGATATGAGAAGACTTCTATTCTTGATATTGTCGGTGAGATGAAGGGTTTAACGCGTGGGGCATTCTATCATCATTTCAAAACAAAGGAAGAAGTGTTCTTTGCATTGAGTGACAAATTATTTGAAGACAATGAGCCTTTTGAAAAGGTGAAAAATCGCACTGATTTAAATGGTTTAGAGAAAATTAGATATGTCTTACAGTTTAATGAAAGCGAAAGTTATAATGCATTACAACTTCAAATACTTCCGTTGTTGGCGAATAGCCCCACAGCCCTTAAAGTATTTATTGATAACCAGCGCATTTTTTTAGCACCAAAGTTTGCCGTACTAATTGAAGAAGGAATAAATGATGGCTCAATTAAGGCAAAGCACCCTAAATTAGTAGCAGAAATCTATACATTGATTTGTAATGTTTGGATGATGCCTACAATATATCCGCAGAATGAAGAAGATGCTTGGCAAAGATTTGATATGGCAAAAGATATTATAGATTTTCTAGGATTACCTGTTCTTGAAAAGTCATTGACGTCGGTTGTTACAATGAACGAACAGGGGTTGGTAATAGAAGTCGAAAATGGATACAAAAACGAATAACCGCCAAACTAAAAATTGAGCGGTTTTATTCATACTTTTATACATACATACAGTATGTATAAAAGTTAAATTTAATAGAATAAAAGGAGTATTATTATGAATTATTATTTAAAAAAACAAAGCAGACTGTTCTCATTGACAGTATTCATAAGTGCTATCGTAGCTCTAGGCTCTGTCGCTATAGCAATATTGCTTCAAATTATTTTAGATATAGCTGTAGGTGGAGATACAAAAGATTTTACTGAAACCTTAGTATTTTCTCTGATATATTTCATTCTACTTGGACTATGTGCTTACCTATACTCCCTTATGAGTAAAAAGCTTATATGTGAAATTGTAAGAGCCATCCGTAAAAAGTCGTTTTCAGGTATCATAGGGCGGGGATATACGGAATTTAAGAAAAACGGGACAGCAGATTATATCTCTGCTCTTACCAACGATGTAAAAATTATTGAGGATAGTTACCTTTTACCTTTGCTAGAGATAATACATTACAGCGTTATGTTTATTGCATCCGTAGCAGTTATGTTTTACTTTGATGTTTTTATATCTTTATGTGTATTGGGTGCGATAGTCATTATGCTTATAGTACCTGGTATATTTGGTACATTAATTCAAAAAAGGCAAGGTAAATATTCAAAAAGTCTTTCGGATTTTACAGATAATTTAAAAGATATTCTATTAGGCTTCGATGTAATCAAAGCATACGAAATGAGGAAGTATATAGTTTATAGATTTGATGCAAAGAATAAACAGGCAATAAATGCGAAGTATGGTGTTGATAAAATCATGGCAGTTAACGAGTCAGTGTCAATGCTATTGGGAATTTTCGTGCAAATCTCAGCAATATTTCTGTCAGCCTATTTTGTTTTAAAAGGGCGCATTACTGTAGGTGTATTAGTGGGCATAATACAAGCAAGTGGAATGCTTACACAGCCACTTTTGATGATTTTTCAAAATGCACCAAAAATTAAAGGAGTGCATCCTGTAATTGAACGCCTAAACGATTTTTCTCGAGGTGAGAAGATTACTGCAATTAGTGCAGCACTTCCTACTTATGAAAAAAGCGTACTGGCAGAAAAGCTAACATTTTCCTATGATGGCGAAAATGAGGTTTTGAGTGATGTATGCATAGAAATTCAAAAAGGCAAGAAGTACGCACTTGTAGGCAAAAACGGATGTGGCAAAACAACACTATCAAGGCTACTTTGTGGATATTATTCTAACTATCAGGGTCTTATATGTTATGATAACGTTAGTTTAAAGGATTATTGCTATGACGAGATTGCAAAATTTTCCTCCACCATACATCAGGATGTTTACATTTTCAGTGAAAGCATCTATGAAAACATCTGCCTACACAACGAATATACGGATGACGAGCTGAAAAAGGCATTAAATCTAAGCGGTGTTTCTAACTTTATAAATCAAATGCCCGACGGGTTGAACACCCTTATGATTGAAAATGGTATGAATCTTTCGGGTGGGCAGAAACAGAGAATTGCTGTTGCACGGGCTATTATAAGGAGAAAGCCTATTCTTATTCTGGACGAAGGTACTTCTGCTATTGATATGCATACTGCGTATGACATTGAAAGCAGTTTATTAAGCATAGAGGGATTGACCCTTATAACTATTACACATAATTTGCGTGAAGAGAATTTGCAACGGTACAATCAAATAATCTTTATGGATCGTGGCACTGTGAAAGAAATAGGAACATATGAAGAAATAGTTAAACATCAAGAATTATGATAGTGTGTGCAAACAGCACACCTGTTTTATTTGTGTAAATGCTATAATGTGATTAAAAACTAATGAAAGTGAGGATCTCAAAATGTATCAAAGACAAATAATTTTTAATGTGACAGGAAAGCAGCCAAATGAACAAGAGATAAGAAGAGTTGCAAATATTGGTATAAGTGAAGAAGCTATAGATGACGCAAAAAAAGAAAAAAAGAAATCGGGTTTAAAAGCGACAGTCATATGTTTGATTGGTGCTATAATATGTGTTATAATTACAATAGCATTTATTGCTTTATTGGAACAGGATATTGTATTGTTTTCTACTTCGACTATGGAGTTTAAAATAAATCCCATGTTGATGATTATCCCTATAGGAGGAGTTATTGGATTTCTTATTGGGACTATTATATTTTTCTTCGGAGCTTTTAAGTCACCATTACAAAAATCACCCGAAAAGTTGTTAAAAACATTGTTTCTTAGAGAGCTTGGTAAGAGTATAAATTTTGATAGTATTGTTCCATCAGAAATAGTTATTAATAAAGATGAAATTGAAGCTTATTACAGAAACGTTGATAGAATAATTGAATCCAAAATATCAGCAGCTGAAGCTGAAATAAGAAATGAATTTGATAAATTGCAAATTAAGGGTCGCCTTGATCCGCTTAGTTCTAATGAAAAAGTGTTAATAAATGGACAACAGGAAATTTATCCACATGTGCATTTATTTACAGCAACAATTTTCAAAAATAAAAGGTGGGATATTTTTAAGGAAAATGCTGTGATGGCTTCAAATTCTCAATTTGGAAATATTACTTTGCAATACAATATAAGATGTATACTTATTAATAAAGATGAATATTGGTTTCCATATGATTTAACACCAGAATTTTTCAGTGTAGAATAAGAGACCATAAAAAAAGATGTCACCAACCGAATGTAAATTACATGGCTGGTGACATCTTTTAAGCAAGAATTGCTTTATAATTCATGCAAAGATTCGGCTTTAGCCGAATCTTTTTGCATGTTAACCAATATGAAGAGCATCAATTGGCTGAAGCCTTGATGCTTTTGCAGCGGGGTAACTGCCAAAGACTATTCCTATAACTGCACAGAAGGCAATTGCCATCATTCCTACACTCCAATTCATGGTAGAAGTTGTGCCTATAACAATATTATAAATATAAATACCGACAAATGACAGAGCTAATCCGATAAGTCCACCTAAGACTGACAATATACAAGACTCATAAAGGAATTGCATCATAATATGTCTTCGTTTTGCGCCTACAGCTTTACGAATACCGATTTCACGTGTACGTTCAGTAACAGAAACAAGCATGATATTCATAATACCAATACCGCCGACTACAAGTGATATAGCAGCGATTCCTGCAAGTAGTAAAGACATAGTATTTGTAACATCGTCCATAGTATCTAATACATTTGATTGATTGCTTACATCATACGCATCTTCATCTCTTGTTTTTTGAAGAAGGAATGAGCTAACTGTGTTGATAGCAGAGTTTACGGAGTCATCATCAGTGGCTTTAATATAAAATGTTCCAACACTGCTTTCTCCTGTAATACGCTCAGCAGTCGAATAAGGAATTAGAATCTTATTATTTCCAGTACCGGAAAGACTGCTTCCTTGTTCTTCTAAAACTCCTATAACCTTATAATTTCTATCACCGATAGTTATTGTGCCTCCAACCGCATCCCATGTATCAAAAAGGTCCTCTGCTACACTGGTTCCGATAACAGCAACACTGGTATTCCACTCATTATCAGATTCATATATAGTACGACCACTTTGAATGGCAATACCCTGCACATCAAAATATGAAGGTGTTATTCCTAAAATAGAATAAGATTTTGAAGTCGTTCCTTTTTTTACAGTTTGATTTGTTGTAATGGTTGGAGCAACACTGTTGATAGAGCTATATTCTGTTAAAGTTTGAACCTCATCAGATGTTATGCTTACGTCTTCATCAGATATAGTAGCTGTTATTTGGTCTGCTCCCATGCTGGAAATACTGTCTGTAATTCCGGTAGTTGCTCCTTGAGTGATAGACACAAGAATAACAACAGCCATAACACCTATAATAATACCAAGCATTGTAAGTAAAGAACGCATTTTATTATTAAATATAGATTTAAAGGATAGCGATATTATTTTTAAAATCATGCCGAAACCTCCTTATCTCTTAAAATTCCATCATGGAC
>JAVBUL010000263.1:0-3755 GCA_031555415.1 Lachnospiraceae bacterium
CATAAATATGGCACTTTATAATCTCATGGAACTCCAAATTATTTTCTTCAAATAGCTTTGTAAGTACCTTTTGATTAAAATCATTCACATAAAGAATCCCAATTTCACTTTTGAAGTTTTTTACATCTTCAATCACTTCATATGTCTTTGTTTCATTAATTGCAAACTCATACTCATCCATTCCAAATTGCTTTACCATCTCCACAAATGCTTTTACCGAAAAAGTATAATGCTGCATGGATACACTGAATTTCTTTTTTATATGTTCCTTTTGAATATACTTTGACTCTATTAATTGATACTGCTCCACAACCTGCCTTGCATAACCGATAAATTCTTCGCCTTCAGGGGTTACTGAAATGCCTCGGTTCGTACGCCTAAATATCTCAATTTTAGTTTCATCTTCCAAATCCTTTATTGCTGCTGAAAGACTTGGTTGTGATATAAATAAAATACGTGCCGCTTCATTCATGGATTTTGCGTTTGCTACCGTAATTGCGTATTTTAACTGTGTAAGTGTCATTGTTTATACCTTCCCTTAGATTTACCCTTTTATTGCCCAACGCATTTTTGTAGAAGAAGCACGACTGTTCATACTACATTCTTCTGCCGATGGGCGAATAACATCATTTGCAATATCACTGTATATTCCAGCCTGTTTTAGCTGTTTAAAAGATTTCTTGACTAACCTATCTTCTCCTGAATGAAATGTCAATATTGCAACTCGTCCACCTTCTGCCAATACATCCGGCAGCTTTTCTAAAAATTGATATAATACTTCAAATTCTTGGTTTACATCGATTCGTAAAGCTTGAAAACATCTCTGGCATGATTTTTTTACAGCTTCCTTACGCTCTTTTTCAGGAATAAATGAAAGGGCTTCTTCAATAACTCCCTGTAGTTTTTTGGTTGTATCAATTGGATTTTTACGTCTGCTTCTAATGACCATTTGTGCAATTTCCTCTGCATATGGCTCATCGGAATTTTCCATTAACATTCCCTGTAATTCTACTTGTGAAATTTCCTTTAAACGCTCTGAGGCTGAAATTCCTCTCTCAGGATTTAACCTTAAATCTAAGGGTCCTTCTATTTTATAGGAAAATCCTCTATCCGGGTTGTCTATCTGCATAGATGAAACCCCTAAATCTGCCAGCACAAAATCAAATTTTCCTGCTTCTTTTGCTATTTCATCAATGTTTGCAAAATTAATCAGCTTAATGGTCAGTATTTCCGGTCCATATCCAAGCTCTTCCAGTCTTTTCTTTGTTTTTGCACTTTCAATTGGGTCAACATCTAATGCATATATATGACCTTCTCCTCCTAGACATTTTAGCATAGCCTGTGTATGCCCACCATATCCAAGTGTTGCGTCTAAGCCTTTTTGTCCCGGCTTTATCTGTAAAAACTCAATTATTTCATTGACACAAATAGAAATATGCATTCCTGCCGGAGTGCTTCCCTTTTGGATAACATGTGCTACAGTTTCAGGATATAGTTCTGGATTTAGTTCCTTATACTTTTCTTTAAAGCTTTTAGGGTGTGTTCCGCTGTAGCGTACCCTTCGTTTATGTTGTGTTTCTTTGTTTTCCATTTGTGCCTCCTGTATTATCCTCTATTAAAATTCTCTCTCATGAGTATATCGTACATGCTGATATCTAAATATCCTTATTATCTTCAATAAACTACTCCTAGAATTATAGCATACATTCAGAAATAATACTATTTAAGGAGCAGAATTTTTCTGCTCCTTAATTTAAATATTCATTCATTATCTACTTAATCTCATACTCTAAAATATTTATTTTATCTTCATCAAAGCTATATAAATAAATTGTTTCTTCAAGTATACCAGCAATTATTCCAGTTATCTTAATACTTTTTTGACTATAATTATTTTCATTGAAATCTACATAAGTAATATTCTCTCCGCATTGATAAACAACAATATTATCATCTTCATAAACATATTCTGGTGTTAAATCAGATAGCTTTATTGGTTGAGCACTTAAGTCACTTTTTCGTTCTATAAAGTACAATCCATTTTCGTCTTTATTTATAATATAAATTTTCTGGTCGCTTACCCAAAACTGCTTTATATCTTCAAGAATCACACTTAATTCATCTTTTTCTATATCATATCTCAATAACTGTCCTAATCCATCCATATAATATATTTGTCCCTTTGATATTGTTGTATTTTCCATTTGTGACGCATAATAAATAATACTATATTCTTTACATGAACAATCAACTTTTACAACCACATTATCATAAGAAAAATAGATATTATTATCCTCAAATACTACACTTTCATTTATTCCCATATTTACTATTGCTTCATCATTTTTAGTCAAATAACTAATATCTATTGCTTTGTCTATTCCGAGAAATGCCTTATTATCAACATTTTCTCCAAAATTAATTAACGTATATCTATTTCTACTTTTTGTATCCAACATTTCAATTGTGAAGTCTGCTTTTTGTATACCATTTACTTCTTTTCTTGCCACCATAATATATGAATCTCCTATTGCTAAGATCCTTTCTTCATCTATTACAGTCTCTGCTATCGAATATACCATTTTATCCATTTTATCATAATAGCTATTTTCGTTTATCTTTACATATCTTTTGGTTACATTTTCTCTTCCTGACATACTTTCAGCTTCAATTTTTTTATATTCTCCACTTGTACAACCACAACATGTTAATACTAACATTACCCCAAGAATACTTTTCCATTTTGAAAACTTAATTTTATATCCTGAAAACTTAATAATTGCAATAATCATAGCTAATGCAGCGATTAATATTTGCACAAAATAAATACAAAATGTTTCTCTAAATCCTATTTCTATAAAATAATAATCTGTTTCCGATATAAATTTTATATTACCAAGGAGGAAACCATATCCATTCAAATTACCAATTGGTATAATTGTTTTATAGATGCTCTCTTGATGATAATTACCGTTCATCATATATATAGGAAAAAATATCATGCTAATTCCTATAAAAAAGAGTGTTGTTGGTTTAGTACATATATTTGCAATTGAAAACATCAATATTCCAAATATTGTATATGCCATAACTCTCAGTACACTTACATATATATATGCTTGTATTAACGTCATTTCCTTACCAAGGCTTTCAAAAGCTTGAATACTTTGTATTGGTGCATTTGCCGATGAAAATCCATAATTAACGATACATACTAGTATATATACTAATTGATATATACTTGCTATAAATGTAACCATTCCAATCATAATAATTGCTTTTTTTACTGCCAAAGACTTTCTTCCTTTTAATGAAGTCTGTGTAATCTGTATTACTTTTGTTGTATATTCTTTAGATACCAAATTGACTGCGATTAAAATTATAAGAAAAACCAATAGCCAATCTGTTTCCAAATGTAACATTGAAAGCTCAAGTCCATCATCTGCTAAAAAATAATGATTATCTGCATCTTGCAATACATAAAGGTAATCTGCATATATTTGTTCCATAACACCATAATGATTTGCTCTCATTTCTTCACTATTATAATCATTCTTTATTTTTTCTATCTTCCATTCACTTGTCTTTCCTGCAATCTCAGTCATATACTCATTATAAAATTCTGTCTCGCTGTCTGATTTCCATGAATATGCATAATCTAATTCCGAGAAAGAAATAATTTTTATAAGTAAAAAGAAAATCATTACGAATAGAATTTTTTGTTTAATCATTATCCTATAAATCTCTTTTCTAAT